>JAZQVF010000041.1:0-20802 GCA_045631675.1 Candidatus Stercoripulliclostridium sp. | reverse complement strand
TCTCCATAAGTTATCGTTATTTCATTCATTTGCACGTGTGGTAAAAATAGTTCTAAATACTTTACCTTTTTATCCCACCATTTTCCCGTTTCTACGATTGATTCATAATCGTATACTTCATCTTCTTCCACGATGAAACTATTTAGTCTTTCAGTAAATTCTTCAAAAGTTTTCTTAGTAAAAATTTGCTCGGCTATACCAAAACCTATTATCAAAAGCAAAATAACTATTGCAGTAATTATTCTTCCCTTAGTCATTCTTCACTTCCTCACTAAAATATTTTTTCCCTTTAGGTTGAACAAAATAATGACTACCGTCTATCGTCATCAATAATACGTCTTTGAGTTTCAAATTTTTACTTTCAAGATAGTTTATAATATCATCTTTTTCCACCTTTGCATTTGGAAAATTATTTTCCATAAGCCTACCTTCCACTATAATCGTAACGGGTATACCGCTTGGTTGTTTTGCGTTTTCCCTTTCCATAATTGAAAGATTTCCATTCGTTTCGTAAACGGCAAATTTAACTTGCTCAGGAGAAAAAACTTGTTGTGATCTAAGGCTTTCCAACACGTCGTTTACGTTAACGTTTAAACTGTTTATCGCCTTATAGTCTATGCCGTCTTCGTTTATTATAATTATCGGTTTACCATTTATAAATCGCCTGAATTTTATAGACTTTCCCGTTAATACGGTTATAAAGAAATGAAGTAAGAACATAACGAATAAGGGTATTAAACCATAGACTAAGGGTACCGAAATATCCTGCATAGGCATACATGCAAGGTCAGCAAGAGCAAGCGTTATCGTAAATTCAAACGGTTGCAATTCACCTATCGTTCTCTTTCCCATTAGGCGCATTCCAACTACTAAACAAAGGTAAATAATTACCGTTCTTATAAAGACTACTAACATAAAAAAAGCATATAAAAAATCGGGGTTTTTATACCCCGACTAAAACGTTTTATTAAACTTTTAAAATATCTTTTAGGAATGCACCCGTCTTGCTACCTTCTACATTTGCAACTTCTTCAGGCGTGCCAACTGCTACTATCCTACCACCTTCATCTCCACCTTCAGGACCAAGGTCTATAATATGGGCGGCAACCTTTATCATATCAAGGTTATGCTCAATTACTATAACGGTGTTGCCATTATCACATAGCCTATCAAGTATCTTAATTAGTTTTTCAACGTCATACATATGAAGTCCCGTAGTAGGCTCGTCAAGAATGTACAACGTCTTACCCGTGTTACGCTTACTTAATTCAGTTGCAAGTTTAACACGCTGTGCTTCCCCACCACTCAAAGTGGTAGACGGCTGTCCAAGTTTAATGTAACCGAGTCCAACGTCTTGTAAACATTTTAATTTGGGATATATGCTTGGTACGTTTTTGAAAAACTCGCACGCAGTATCAACCGTCATATCTAATACGTCAAAGATAGACTTTCCTTTATACTTAACTTCTAAGGTTTCTTGAGTATATCTCTTACCTTTACATACTTCACAAGGTACGTAAACGTCGGGAAGGAAGTGCATCTCTATTTTTAGTATACCGTCCCCTTTACAACTTTCGCACCTACCACCTGAAACGTTGAAACTAAAACGAGAGGCACTGTATCCCCTTGCCTTTGCGTCTGGAGTTTGTGCAAAAAGATTTCTAATAGGCGTAAATACGTCAGTGTAGGTTGCAGGGTTAGAGCGTGGGGTTCTACCAATAGGTGATTGGTCAATTTGAATTACCTTGTCAAAATTTTCAACGCCTAAAATTGCATCGTAATTTTTTCTAAGATGATTTTCTGCCCCGTTAAGTTCGTTTGCAAGATATGGGTATAATATGCCGTTTACAAGACTACTCTTTCCCGAACCTGAAACACCGGTTACTGCAGTAAACTTTCCTGCGGGGAACTTGACGTTTACGTTCTTAAGATTGTTTTGCCTTGCTCCTATTACTTCTAAATATTGACCCGTGCCTTCTCTTCTTGAGGTGGGAATTTTAATACTTCTTCTTCCTGAAAGGTAGTCCCCTGTGATTGACTCCTTGCAGTTAATTATATCCGAAACGGTACCCTCAGCTACCAATTCTCCACCAAATTCGCCCGCGCGTGGTCCTATGTCCACAATGTGGTCGGCAGTACGAATAGTGTCTTCATCGTGTTCAACTACAATGAGTGTGTTGCCAAGGTCTCTTAGTCTAACGAGTGCTTCAAGTAGTTTTCTGTTATCACTTTGGTGCAAACCTATACTTGGCTCGTCAAGGATATAAAGCACTCCCATAAGGCCACTTCCAATTTGTGTTGCAAGCCTAATGCGTTGAGACTCGCCACCACTCAAAGTTGATGCTGCTCTTGAAAGGGTTAGATAACCAAGCCCTACGTTTTTAAGGAAGTTTAAACGTGCCTTTATTTCTTTTAAAATAGGCTCGGCAATCAGTGCTTCACGAGTGGGAAGTTCAAGGTTTTCAAAGAATTCAACAAGTTTAACGATGCTCAAATCACTTAGGTCTGCAATATTCAAACCACCTACCGTTACTCCCAAAACTTCCTTTCTAAGTCTTTTACCACCACATACTTTGCAAGGCGAAAAACTCATAAACCTTTCAAGGTCCTTTTTGATGGTTTCCGATTGTGTTTCTTGGTAACGTCTATTTATGTTGTTTATAACACCTTCAAAAGGTGCGTTATACGTCGTTGTAAATTTGCGCGTTTGCCACTCCATTTCAAAAGTGTCTTCGCCCGTACCAAAGAATACTATCTTCTTTGCCTCTTCACTTAGATCCCTAAAAGGCACGTCCATACTGAAGCCATACTTCTTAGATACGGCTTCAAGTTGTTTGGTCATCATCTTGCCCATATCCATAATGCTCCAGCCGTTAACCTTAATGGCACCGTCGCGAAGTGATATGCTATCATCTTTTACGACCAAGTTAGGGTCAACCTCGTGTTTCATTCCAAGTCCAAAACATTCCGGACAAGCCCCGAATGGAGAGTTGAAAGAAAAGGCTCTTGGACTGAGTTCAGGCATAGAAATATCGCAGTCAGGACAAGCATAGTTGGTAGAATAAAGCGATTCCACTCCGTTGACGTCAACAAGCACTAACCCTTCTGCAAGTTTCAATGCTTGCTCAACGGAATCGGTTAACCTTCTCGTCATATCTTCTTTTACGATAAGTCGGTCAACTATAATGGATATATTATGTTTAATTTGCTTGTCAAGTTTAATCTCTTCTTCTAAAAGTCTAACTTCTCCGTCAACCTTTGCCCTTACGAACCCTTGCTTTCTATAGCCTTCAAGTTGCTTTTGGTACTCGCCCTTTCTGCCCCTTACTACGGGAGCCATAACGAGTATTTTTGAACCAACGGTTGCTTCTAAAATTTTACCGATAATTTGGTCAACTGATACGCTCCTAATTTCCTTTCCACATTTAGGGCAATGTGGCACACCCGTACGTGCATAAAGCAAACGAAGATAGTCGTGTATTTCCGTTACCGTACCTACGGTAGAGCGTGGATTTTTTGAAGTTGTCTTTTGGTCAATAGAAATAGCGGGAGATAGACCGTCTATACTTTCAACGTTAGGTTTTTCCATTTGACCAAGGAACATTCTTGCATAAGAGGATAAGGACTCCATATAACGACGTTGTCCTTCTGCAAAAATAGTATCAAAAGCAAGGGAACTTTTGCCACTACCACTAAGGCCCGTAAAAACTACGAACTTATCCCTTGGTATGGTAACGCTAAGATTCTTAAGGTTATTTTCCTTAGCACCTCTTACTACTATATCCTTATTTGCCATCTTAAATTCCTCTTTCCTTTTTGAGTTCCGCTATTCTATCTCTAAGTATAATTGCCGTTTCAAAATCGTAAGTTGCACTCGCTTGTTTCATTAGGCCTTTCAAACGCTCAATTTCTTTCGTGATATCACTCTTAGAAAGTTTACGCTCTTTATTTTCAACTTCTTTTTTGCTTATTTGTATTGCATTGTTAATTGGTTTTACGATAGTTTGGGGTACTATACCGTGCTTTTCGTTATACTCAATTTGCTTTTTACGACGTCTATCCGTTTCATCAATACATTCGCGCATACTACCCGTTATGGTGTCGGCATACATAATTACTCTTGCATCTTTGTTACGCGCTGCACGACCTACCGTTTGAATTAGAGAAGTTCGTGTGCGTAAAAATCCTTCCTTATCCGCATCCAGTATAGCGACGAGTAAAACCTCAGGAATATCCAAACCTTCTCTCAAAAGGTTAATTCCTACGACAACGTCAATTTCCCCCTTTCTTAGCCTTTGAATAATTTCTATACGCTCTAAGGTATCAATATCTGAGTGCATATATTCCACCTTAAAGCCGTGCTCTAAAAGGTAATTTGTTAGGCTCTCTGCCATCTTTTTCGTAAGAGTGGTAACGAGCGCTCTTCCCTTTTCTTTAATTGCTTGATGTAATTCCCCAATAAGGTCGTCAATTTGTCCTTCCGTGGGGCGTACGGAAATGGTTGGGTCAACAAGTCCCGTAGGTCTTAAAAGTTGCTCTGCAACTTGCGTTGATATGCTTAATTCATAGTCTTGAGGGGTTGCAGATACGCATACCATTTGCTTAACGCGTGAAAGAAACTCTTCAAAGTTAAGGGGCCTATTATCAAAGGCGGCAGGCAAACGGAAACCATAGTCCACAAGATTAGTTTTTCTCATCTTGTCACCGTTATACATTCCCCTTACTTGTGGTAGCGTTATATGACTTTCATCAACGAATAAAACGAAGTCATCTTTGAAATAGTCAATTAAAGTAAACGGTGGCTCGCCCGGTTTCCTCTTGTCAAAGTAACGAGAATAGTTTTCTATACCTGAGCAGTATCCCATTTCTTTAATCATTTCAAGGTCATAGTTTACCCTTTCCCTTATGCGTTGCGCCTCAATAAGTTTTCCAACACTCTCAAAGTCTACAACCCTTTGTTCCATATCGTTATTTATTTGGTTAAGAATGGGCTCAACGTCCTCTCCTTGCCCTAGGATATAGTGAGTTGCAGGGAATATTCCTGCGTAATTTACCCTTGAAATCGTCTTGCCCGAAGTAGGGTCAAACTCCACCATTCTTTCTATTTCATCGCCAAAGAATTCAACGCGAAGGGCAACTTCACTTACGTTAGATGGGAAGATTTCAAGCACGTCTCCTTTTGCCCTAAAGGTAGAGCGCCCAAAATCCATTTCTGCACGCTTATATTGTATGGCAACAAGTTGATCAATTACTTCATCACGCTCAATAATTTGACCTTCTCTTAAAGATACCATATTCCTAAAAAAGGTTTCAGGGGCTCCCAAACCATAGATACAAGATACCGATGCAACCACTATTACGTCGTTTCTTTCTCCAAGAGACGCTGTTGCAGACAAACGTAGTTTATCTATTTCATCGTTGGTTTGGATTTCCTTTTCAATGTAGGTATCACTCCTTGGAATGTAGGCTTCAGGTTGATAATAGTCGTAATATGAAACGAAATACTCCACGCGATTATGGGGGAATAATTCCTTAAATTCGTTACAAAGTTGAGCGGCGAGTGTCTTATTATGCGCCATAACGAGAGCAGGTTTCCCTACTCTTTGAATGACGTTTGCCATGGTGAAAGTCTTACCACTACCCGTTACACCGAGTAGCACTTGCGACCTATCCCCCCTTAAAATACCCTCGGTCAATTTGTCAATTGCCTGTTGTTGGTCCTCGGATGGAGAATACTTAGAAACCAACTGAAAGGGACTTTTCTTGTTTTCCATATACACCTATAAGTTATTGCTCGCGCTACCTTTTATTATACTATAATGATAGTTTTAAGTCAATATTCAAACAATTGTTCACATAAATTCTAATTTTATATATCAATTTCCGCTTGCGCCCTTATTTTGCTTGTATTAGATTTCATTTAATGATATAATCATTAAAATTGTCGCGTTTGCGCCAGAAAAAATATAGAAGGAGAATCGTTTATGCACCTTATTGATAGATATCTTGAAAGAGTAGATTTTAAGGATTACGATGATTACAGCAATAACCTCAAATATAAACCCGTAACTAACTTCAATTTTGGTTACGACGTCGTCGATGAGTATGCTCGCCTCGTCCCTGAAAAACGTGCTCTCGTTTGGTGCAATAACTTAGGTGAAGAACATACTTTCACCTTCTCCGATATTTCCAAACTTTCTAATAAGGTTGCTAATATGCTCCTTGCTCACGGCATCAAAAAAGGCGATTTCGTTATGACTATGCTTAACCGTCGTTACGAATACTATCTCGTTAACGTTGCTTGCTGTAAAATTGGTGCTATTCTTATTCCTGCAACCTATCTTCTTACCGTTAAGGATATCGCTTATCGCATCAATAACGCAGGCGTAAAGGCCCTTTTCTGCATCAACGAAAAGGAAGTTATTGACTACGTTAACGAGGCTCTACCTAAGTGTGAAAGCCTTAAATGTGCATTTACCATTGGTAAACAACAAGGCTTTATTGATATGCACGAAGAAATGGATAAGGCAAGCGAAGTTTTAACGTTGACGGAAGAAGAAAAACCACAACTCAACGACAATATGCTCGTTTACTTTACTTCAGGCACAACGGGTTATCCTAAAATGGTTACTCACAACTTTAAGTACCCATTAGGTCACATTATGACGGCATATTACTGGCACGCAGTTGTTGATGACGGTCTACATTTCACTATGGCAGAAACCGGTTGGGCAAAGTTTAGTTGGGGCAAATTATACGGTCAATGGCTTGCAGGTAGCGCAGTATTTTGTTACGACTACTATGGAAGATTTACCCCTACCGACGTACTTCCTCTTATCGCAAAATATAAGATAACTACCTTCTGCGCACCACCCACTATTTATCGTTTCCTTATTCGTGAAAACCTTGATAACTACGATTTTAGTTCACTCGTTAGTTGTACGACTGCGGGCGAAGCATTAAACGCAGAAGTTTTCCGTCTATTCAAAGAGCATACCGGCATAGAAATTAGAGAAGGTTTCGGTCAAACTGAAAGCGCAGTTATTTGTGCTAATTTCCGTTATGATAACGGAAAACCCGGCTCTTGCGGTAAAGCAACCCCTATCTTTGACCTTATGCTTATGGATGATAACGACGAAGTTGTTGAAGGCGACAACGTAGAAGGTGAAATGGTTATTAAACTCCGTGACGAGCAATTCGGACTACTCTGCGGTTACTACAACGACCCTGAGCGTACTGAGGCAGCATTTGGCACGGGCTACTATCACACTGGCGACCTTGCAATGCGTGACGAAACGGGTACCTATTGGTTTGTAGGCAGAAAGGACGATATCATTAAGTCAAGTGGTTATAGAATTGGACCGTTTGAAGTTGAAAGCGCACTTATGGAGCACCCTGCCGTTTTAGAATGTGCAATTACCGGTGCCCCCGACCCCATTCGTGGTCAAGTTGTTAAAGCAACTATAATTCTTAACAAAGGATATACTCCAAGTGAAGAATTAACGAAAGATATTCAAAACCACGTAAAACACGCAACTGCACCATATAAATATCCAAGAATAGTTGAGTACGTAAGTGAACTTCCAAAGACTATTAGTGGTAAAATTATGCGTAAGGATATACGCAAAAAATAGAAAAACGCGATAAATTAGCGATATACTTTGTTAAAACAACACCCCCGTCAGGGCGCAGTACAGAAGTACGGCAACTCTTCGGGGGTATTATTTGTGAATAGTTAAAAATCTTTGTAAATATCAACTATATAAAACGCGTTAGTTTAGATGAAGAACGAGCAAAAGAAAGTCTCCCAAAGGGTTGCTGTACTTAATGGTACTGCGCCCCGTAGGGAGACTTAGTTTTGTGAAATTATTCGCTAAAATAACGCGTTTTATAGGACTCGGATGAGAGCATCAACCGAGTTAACCGAATCAAGTGACTTAATTTCTGCTATTGCCTTATTGATTGCGCTTTCCTTGGTGTTGTGAATCATAAAGGTTACGTTTGCAAGGCCTTCAGCGGCGCTTTGTTGAACGGAATTAATGGATACACCGTATTTGCCGAATGCAGTCGTAATCTTTGCTAAAACGCCCGCTACGTCCTTTACGCTCATTCTTACGTAGTATTCAGATTCAAAATCGGTATTGAAATCGTCTTCCGTGGTTTCTGCTACGTAACTTAGTTTATGCTCACTTTGTACTGCTGCATATACGATGTCGCTTACGATTGCGCTACCGGTGGGTAGGTCGCCTGCGCCTCTACCATAAAGCATAATGTCGCCTACGTTATCACCGTTAAGAAGTACTGCGTTAAATGAACCTTTTACTGATGCGATGGGATTATCGTTTTTAATAAAGGTGGGGTGTACGCGTGCTTCAATCTTTCCATCCTTGCTCTTACCGATTGCAAGAAGTTTAAGGGTGTAACCGAAACTCTTACCTGCATCAATATCAATCTTTGAAATCTTGCTGATACCTTCACGATAAATCTTATCAAGTGGTACCTTTTTGTGGAAACATAGTGATGAGAGAATGGAGAGTTTATACATACTATCAAAGCCGTCTACGTCTGCAGAGGGATTTGCTTCTGCATATCCTAAACGTTGTGCCTCTTTTAGTACGTCTGCGTAATCAAGACCTTCGTCACTCATCTTGGTAAGGATATAGTTTGTGGTGCCGTTTACGATACCCATAATGGATTGAATACGGTTGCCTTGCATACCTGCTTGAAGGGTGCGGATAATTGGCACTCCACCTACGCAACTTGCTTCAAAGTATAAGCCTGCATTACCTTCTTTTGCTGCCATTTCAAGATCGTCACGGCACTTAGAGAACATTTCCTTGTTTGCAGTAACAATGCTCTTTCCTGCCTTTAATGATGCAATTAGGAAACTACGTGCTGGCTCAATTCCGCCAAAAAACTCTGCTACGATTTGAATGTCGGGATTGTTAACGACGTTGTTTATATCAGTTGAAACGATGCTTGGATCAATACCTAATGCCTTTGCCTTTTCAACGTCACGCTCTAAAATGTGCATAACTTCAATTTCTACGCCGTCAGTGCGTTTGATATCCTCTTTCATCTCTTTGAGAATACGATAGGTACCACCGCCTACGGTGCCAAGTCCAAGTAATGCTACGCCGATTTTCTTCATATATTTCTCCTATTTGTTTAAGTTGTATAAAGTTAATAATCCTTTTAGTGAAAGTGCACGGTCAACTACGTCTATTATCTTTGTGCCACCACTCGTTACAAGTTGGCTCATACCACCGGTTGCAATAACCTTTACGTCTTCAAAACCGCTTTCTTCCTTCATCTTTGCCACTATACCTTCTACAAGACCAGTAAATCCATAAATAATACCTGCTTGCATGTTTTGTACGGTAGTTTTGCCTATAATGGTTTCAGGGCGAATAAGTTCTATTCTTGGAAGTTTTGCTGCCGTATTAGTCAAACTCTCCGCACTTGACTTAATTCCGGGTGCAATTGCTCCACCAATGAAATTGCCCTTTTCATCAATTATTCCAAATGTAGTTGCTGAACCAAAGTCCACGGTAATTGCAGGACCACCATAATAATGATGAGCGCCTACTGCGTTTATTATACGGTCTGCACCAAGTTCTGCAGGATTAACGTATTTAAGGTCCATTCCAAGTTTGATTTTGTTAGAAACCATAATGGGCTTAATATGGGTATAATAAGAGCACATATGCTCAATGGTATAGTTAAGAGCAGGCGCAACGGAACTGATGATTATGCCTTCTACGTCATCAAAAGAAAAGCCTTGTGAAGAAAGAAGGTCCATAAAAACCATACCGTACTCGTCGGCAGTCTTTTTATGATCGGTTGCAATACGCCAAGTGCGAACGATTTCATCGCCTATAACAGCACCGATTTTAATATTGGTATTACCTATATCAAGCAAAAGTACCATTTTATACTCCTTTATCTAAAAGATTTTACCATATTATGGGCTTTTAGTCAATGCTTGCACTATGAAATTAAAAATCATTAAATAGTTTAGGGAAATTCGGAGTTCGGAATAATTCGGATTTTCTTTGGTTGAGATTTGAACACCGATACTATCACATAGTTTTGACGTTCAACGTTCTCTCCATTTTACTCATTATGTTTGCTACGCAAACTTGCGGAATAAAATTGAAACACTCGCTATGCTCGTTGATAAATACCCTTTGGGCAAGAAATACAAACACAGGTGGTTAAGACAAGATAGAAACCATACAAAGATAGCAAAAAAACTTAATATCTCTAACACCAAACAATTTCGCATTTCGCACTTCGCATTTCGCATTTTTATAAAACGCGTTAGTTAGGATGAAAGACAAGGCAAAAGGAAAACCCCGAAGGGTTGCTGTACTGAAGTACTGCGCCCTGACGGGGTTTTTGTTTTAACGTAGTATTTCGCCTAAATAACGCGTTTTATACAAGTTCGAGGATGCACATCTCTGCATCATCACCACGGCGAGCGCCGAGTTTGATGATACGAGTGTAACCGCCCTTTTGGCCAAGTTCTTCAGCGCGCTTTGCATACTTAGGTGCATATTCGCGGAACATCTTTTCTACCAAGGGGTGCTTAACGTCTGCAGTTCTCTTCTTGAAATCAGCCTTCTTTTCTTTGTCAGCTTGAACTTCTTGAAGGTCTTCAAGTTTAGCCATAAGCTTTCTTCTTGCAGCAAGCTTCTTTGGACCGTCGTTTACGAATTCAACGTCAAACTTTTCGTCCTTTTGATTGAGCTTTTGCTTGGTTACGGTTACGGTATCTTCATAAGTATTGATAGCGAGGGTAAGCATCTTTTCTGCTACCTTTCTTACTTCCTTTGCTCTGTCAACGGTGGTTTCAATTTTACCGTGCCAAAGAAGTTCGGAAGCTTGGCTATATACCATTTGTAATCTAATATCAGTGGTTCTTCCTAATTTTCTATTATTTGCCATAGTTATACTCCTTTAATCTTCCTTGCTTGCAAGGGATAGTCCCATGCTCTCGAGTTTCTTGATAACTTCGTCAAGAGACTTTCTTCCGAGGTTACGTACCTTGAGCATGTCGTCTTCGCTCTTCTTGATGAGGTCTTCAACGGTAAAGATACCTGCACGCTTCAAGCAGTTGAGAGGTCTTACGCTGAGTTCGAGTTCTTCGATGCTCATGTAAAGTGCCTTTGATTGCTTGTCATCATCACGGCTTACGAGAATGTCGTTACCTGCCATGCCATCAATAAGGTCAATGAATAGTTTGAGGTGATCGCCCATAACCTTTGATGCAAGTGATACTACTTCTCTTGGTGAAGAAGCTGCGTTGGTCTTAACGTTAAGTCTTAGTTTGTCGTAGTCAATTGATTGCTCTACGCGGGTGCTTTCAACTGAATAGCTTGCTGCTACAACAGGAGAATAGAGTGAATCGATTGGAATGTAGCCGATAGGTGCCTTAGGATTCTTGTTGTTCTTTGCAGAAACGTATCCACGACCAACACCAATGGTGAGTTCCATATTGAGGCTTGCACCTTCTTCAATGGTGCAAATGTATGCTTCAGGATTCATTACTTCGATTCCAGTGGGGAAATCGATGTCACCTGCGCTAATAACGCCAGCGGTATTACGAACGAGTGTTACGACGGAATCTTCAAAGTTATCAATATCGAGAACCTTGATAGCAAGCTCTTTGAGGTTAAGGATAATATCTGCAACGTCTTCACGAACACCGGGGATGGTGCTAAACTCGTGACGTACGCCTTCGATCTTAATACCTTTGATTGCAGCACCGGGAAGAGCCATGCAAAGTACTCTACGCAAACAGTTACCAACGGTAGTGCCGAAACCTCTTTCAAGAGGTTCAACAACGAAAGTAGCTTCTGCGCCGTTTGCATTTTCGTCAACGGTGATTCTGGGCTTGGTAATTTCCAACATAATCTGTTCCTCCTATCCGGATTATTTAGAGTACAATTCAACGATCATATGCTCTGCGATTGACAAGTCAACGTCTTCGCGAGTGGGCATAGCTTCTACCTTACCGGTAAGAGTTTCGGTATCAAATGAAACCCACTTTGGAAGGTTAGCGATCTTAGCGCCCTTGAGTTCTACGAAGAAGGGCTTTTCTTTCTTGCTTTCCTTAACAGCGATTACGTCGCCTTCCTTAACAAGGTATGAAGGAATGTCTACGGTCTTGCCGTTAACGGTGATGTGACCGTGAGCAACAAGTTGTCTGGATTGTGCTCTTGATGAGCCAATGCACATACGGTATACAACGTTATCAAGTCTTCTTTCAATAAGAATGAGCATGTTTTCGCCGGTTACGCCACGCATGTTAGCAGCCATTTCATAGTACATATGGAATTGCTTTTCAAGAAGACCATATGATCTCTTTGCCTTTTGCTTTTCACGTAATTGTACGCTATAGCCAGTTTGTTTTTTACGAGCTGCACCGTGTTGTCCGGGAGCTACGGGGCGCTTATCAAGTGCGCAGTTTGCGCTCAAGCAACGTTCGCCCTTAAGGAATAATTTGCAACCTTCACGTCTGCAAAGTTTGCATACGGGTCCTGTATATCTTGCCATATTCGTTATCCTCCTAAATTACAGTCTTCTGCGCTTGGGGGGTCTGCAGCCGTTGTGAGGAATGGGAGATACGTCTTGTATCTTGGTAACCTCGATGTCTGCAACTGCCATTGCGCGGATAGCAGATTCTCTACCTTGGCCGGGGCCTTTTACATAAACTTCAACCTTGCGGATGCCGTTTTCCTTAGCTGACTTAGCTGCATCTTCTGCAACAAGTTGTGCTGCGTAAGGAGTTGATTTACGGCTACCCTTAAGACCGAGTTTACCTGCTGATGACCAGCTGATGGTATTGCCATCCATATCGGTAAAGGTAACGATAGTGTTATTGAAAGAGGCGTGGATATGTACTTGGCCTTTTTCAATCTTCTTTAAGTCCTTTCTTCTCTTAATTTGACTTCTTCTAACTGCCATTGTTCAAGCCTCCTATTTCTTCTTTACGCGACCAACAGTGCGCTTCTTGCCCTTACGGGTACGAGCGTTTTGCTTGGTTCTTTGTCCACGAACGGGGAGTCCCTTTCTATGTCTTACGCCACGGTAGCAACCGATTTCCATAAGACGCTTGATATCGAGCATAACGTCTCTTCTCAAATCACCTTCTACAACAAGGTTATTTTCGATATAGTCACGGATCTTAATAATTTGATCTTCAGTAAGGTCTTTAACACGGATGTCGGGGTTGATGCCAGTTTCAGCAAGCAACTTCTTAGAAGTGGTAAGTCCGATACCGTAAATGTAGGTAAGACCTATTTCAACTCTTTTTTCACGGGGTAAATCTACACCTGATATACGAGCCATTTAGTAACCTCCAAAATTTTCTACTGTTTTTTATTTGTGTATCTATATCCAATCGACTGAGTAAACCGTATTAGAATGCGATACGATTCAGCCGCCTCTGTCGACAATTGTTTTCAATACATAGGAATACGCAGGTATACACCCGCGGACCGTATAATTTTAACATAAGACAACCTTTATGCGCAAACGTTTTGCGCATAAAAGTTGCCGATTTTTGTAATTTTTCTTCAACTCAATCGCCTAATTGCTTAGGTAACGTGCTTTTTAGCCTTGAGTTTGCTTGTGGCTGGGGTTCTTGGGGCAAATTACCATAACCTTGCCATGTCTTTTGATGATCTTGCACTTGTCGCACATTGGCTTAACGGAAGGTCTAACTTTCATTGTTCTTTCTCCTATTAATTAGTTTTTGCTACGATATACGATACGTCCTCTCATAAGGTCGTAGGGGCTCATTGCTACTTTTACGTTGTCACCAACGTATACCTTGATGTTGTTAACTCTCATCTTACCTGCAAGGTATGCGGTGATTACGTGGCCGTTGGTTAACTTTACTTTGAAATTAGTACCGGGCAACACTTCAACAACGGTGCCTTCTACTTCTATGGTGTCGTCTTTGGACATACTGTACTCCTTCTTATTTTCTTAAACTGAGCCGTTATATGAACGCAACGCGCTCTTTACTTCGGCATCAAAAACTTTTTTGCTCTCATCAAACTTCTCGGCGAGTTTTTCAATTACGTCACCTTGGTTTACGAGATGCTTGATTTTTTTAAGTTTTGGTGTATCCACTCTACGGAGGTCGCCGTCTGCAATCTTTACGTAATTTTCATCAACGATTTCCGTTACCACGTAAAATTTGCCTTGGTCCCTGCCTGCTTTGGAAAACACCACGGAACCTACTTTAATCTCTCTCATATTCATACTCCGTATTATAGTGTGAGTATCTCCACTCCGTCTGGTCTTATTACAACCGTGTTTTCGTAGTGGGCACTTGCTTTTCCATCTAACGTTGCAATTGTCCAATCATCACCTTCAAACTGTCTAATTCTTCTCGTTCCAAGGTTTATCATGGGCTCTATTGCAATCGTCATTCCACTTTGAAGTCTCATTCCCCTACCCGGTATTCCGTAGTTAGGTACGTTGGGATCTTCGTGTACCGTTCTGCCGATGCCGTGTCCTACGAGTTCTCTAACTACTCCGTAGCCGTGCTTTTCAGCGTGTGCGCTAATGGTTGCGCCAAGGTCACCAAGTCTTACACCGTCCTTAAGGATCTTTACACCTTCAAAGAAACATTCTTTGCATACTTCTGCAAGTTTTGCTTTTTCGGGCGTTGTGGAGCCTATTATTACCGTTCTTGCTGCGTCGGTATGGAAACCACCTAAGCCTACGCCACCATCTAACTTTAGTAGCATTCCTTCTTCAAGAACTCTATTACCCGGTATGCCGTGAACGATTTCATCGTCAATTGAAGTACATAGCGTTCCTGGGAAGCCACCGTATCCTAAGAAACTTGGTACTGCGCCTTGCTTTTTGATATAATCGTAAGCAATTGCATCAAGTCTTCTAGTGGTAACACCCGGCTTAGCGTTTTCGGTTACAAGTTCTAAAACGTCGCGGAGTATTGCTCCTGCCTTTCTCATTAAACCGATTTCGCTTTCACTCTTGATAGTAACCATATTATTTTACAAGTTCAATAATTTTTTGGAAAGTTTCTTCTATGGTACCGTTTGCGTCAACGTCTACTATAAGCCCCCTTGCTCTATAGAAATCTACGAGAGGTGCAGTGGTCTTTTCGTAAACTGCCATTCTATTGCGTATGGTTTCTTCGTTATCGTCTGCACGAATGAATAATTCCTTACCGCATTTATCACAAACGTTACTGGGATGTGTGGAGACGTGATAGGTTTCTCCACAAACGCAAGTGCGTCTGCCTGAAAGCCTTGCAACAACCTTTTCCGTGTCAATTACGAAATTGATTACGTAATCAATTTTTGCAATGCCTTCAAGTGCTTCTGCTTGTGGGATACTGCGAGGGAAACCGTCAAGTAGAAAACCTTTGTTGCAGTCTTCGTGTGACAATCTCTCCTCTACGATTTTAACGGTTACGTCGTCAGGTACTAGTTGACCTTTGTCAATAAAACTCTTTGCATACACACCGATTTCAGTGCCTCTTGCAATGTTTGAACGGAATGCATCACCGGTTGAAATGTGTGGTATTGCATAATATTCTTTAAGCTTCGTTGCCTGGGAGCCCTTTCCCGCACCCGGCGCACCTAATAATATGATATTCATTTTTATTTCAAGAATCCCTTGTTGTTCTTTACGAGCAACTGACTTTCGAGTTGTTTTTGGAACTCAAGTGCGGTGGATACTACGATCATCAAACCGGTTGCACTGAATGCGTTACCGAGTCCGAGGTTTGCAAATCCATCAACTTGTTGAAGGATAAGGGTAGGAATGAGCGCTATAACTGCAAGGAAGAGTGATCCGAATAGCGTCAATCTGTTGTTTATCTTTCTTAGATAATCACTGGTTGCCTTACCTGGTCTTACGCCTTGAACGAAACCACCGTTTTGTTGTAGCATACGTGCTACGTCATCGGGGTTAAATTGAATTTGTGCGTAGAAGAAACCGAAGAAGATGATGAGTAGGAACATAATGGGTGCGTAGAGGTTACCATTGGTACCAAACCACTCTGCCCAGAATAGACCAAAGCCCGTTGATTCCCATCCACCAAATTGAATAATCATTTGGGGGAACATAATCAAGGATGATGCGAAGATGATTGGCATAACGCCACCAGCAGTAACCTTGATTGGAATGTGGGTTGATTGTCCACCATACATCTTGTTGCCCTTGATTTGCTTTGCATATTGTACCTTAATCTTACGCTCTGCCATATCAAAGAATACGATAACAAAGAATAAGAGAGCTACCATTAGCAAGAAGCCAAGTAGGAACCAAATGCTTGTGGTTTCACCATTCTTTACTTCTGCAGGAATAATAATTGCTACAGAGTTCCAAATTGCAGTACCAATTGATGATACGATACCGATAAAGATGATAAGGGAAGTGCCGTTACCAATGCCGTATTCGGTAATTCTTTCGCCGAGCCACATAACGAGTGTGGAACCACCAACAAGGATTACTACGATGAAAATCATGGTGAAGATCTTGTCAACTTGGTTTGCAGGATCACCAGTGAATACTGGAATGATGCTGTCTTGCCAAGCAAACATAACACCGATTGCTTGAACGAGTGCAAGGATGATTGCAAGATAACGTGTATATTGGGTTATCTTCTTTCTTCCATCTTCGCCCTCTTTGCTTAGTTTTTCAAGCTTAGGGATAATAAGTGTCAACAATTGCATAATAATGAAACTGTTGATGAAAGGAACGATACCGAGTGCAAAGATAGTGCCATAGGTAAATGCACTACCAGTGATGGCTGAAAGCATCAAGGTAAAGTCCGTTTGTGCATAACCTGCAAATATAGAAGCAGAATCAAGACCGGGAATTGGAACGAAACATCCAACTCTGTAGACCAAGAGAAGTGCAAGAGTGATTAAAATCTTCTTGCAAATCTCTGGTGTCTTGAATGCATTCTTAAATGTTTGAAACATTATAGAACCTCTACCTTACCGCCTGCTTTTTCAATTTTTTCTTGAGCAGACTTGGTGAATTTATTTGCTTGAACGGTTAGATTCTTGGTAAGTTCGCCATCACCTAAAACTTTCAAACCGTAGGGCATAATTTTGCCGATGAGACCTGCATCTTGCAATAATTCTGCAGTGATAACAGTGCCTTCTGCAAAGTTTTCAAGAACGCCTACGTTAACAGTGGTATACTCTGCAGTGAAGTGATTTTTGAATCCTCTCTTGGGAACTCTACGGGTTAAAGGCATTTGACCGCCTTCAAAGCCGGGGCGAACGCCACCGCCACTTCTTGCCCATTGACCTTTGTGTCCCTTACCGCTGGTCTTGCCAAGGCCTGAACCGATACCTCTACCAAGTCTCTTTGCGGGAGTAACTGCGCCTTCTGCGGGAGATAAATTATGAAGTTTCATTCTTTAGTCCTCCTATTTAACTTCTTCCACGCGAACGAGGTGTGATACTTTGAATATCATACCGCGGATTACGGGATTGTCTTCATGGATTTTGGAAGCTCCGATTTTGTTAAGACCGAGAGCTTTTACGTTTGCCTTTTGGTTTTCAAGACAACCGATGGTGCTTTTTACAAGAGTAACTTTAATTTGTGCCATAGTTAACCTCCTATAGAATTTCTTCAACGGTCTTGCCACGGAGAGCTGCGAACTCTTCTGCGGTCTTAAGAGCCTTCAAGCCAGCGATAGTTGCCTTAACGCTGTTGATCTTGTTGTTAGTTCCGATGCACTTGGTACGGATATTTGCAATACCGCTAACTTCAAGTACTTGACGAACTGCGCCACCTGCGATAACACCGGTACCTTCGGGAGCTGGCATCATAAGAACTTTGCCTCTGCCGAATTCACCGATAACGGTGTGGGGAATGGTTCTTCCTGAAGTAGAAATGGTAAACATGCTCTTAACTGCTGCCTTGTTTGCCTTTTCGATTGCTTCTGGAACTTCTGCTGCCTTACCCATGCCGATACCTACTCTGCCTTTGCCGTCGCCACATACTACGAGAGCGCTAAAACGCATGGTTCTACCACCCTTAACAACCTTAGTTACGCGACGTAGATCAATAGTCTTCTTGATGATATCGTCTTTGGGTTCTCTATTGAATCTTTCTCTGTCATTTCTTGCCATAATTCTATTCTCCTAAAAGTCAAGTCCAGCTTCTCTTGCGCCATCAGCGAGAGCTGCTACGCGACCGGTATAGATGTATCCGCCTCTATCGAAAACAACTTCTTTGATGCCTGCTTCAATAGCCTTCTTACCAAGCTCGATACCAACGATCTTTGCAGCTTCAACCTTGCTCTTACCTTCTACCATAGGCTTAATGTCAGCTTGGAGAGTGTTAGCAGCGCAAAGGGTGATGCCCTTGGTGTCGTCAATAATTTGAGCGTAGATGTTAACGGTGGATCTGGTTACGCAAAGACGGGGCATCTCTGCAGTACCCTTAAGGGTATTGCGGAGACGTGCGTGTCTTTTAAGTCTTATCTTATTTTTATTAGCTTTCTTTAACATATCTTATGCTCCTTTATTTACCTGCAGTCTTGCCTTCCTTGCGTAGGATGGTTTCATCCTTATAACGGATACCATAACCATGGTAAGGTTCGGGCTTACGGAGTGCCTTGATGTCAGCTGCGAATTGGCCAACCTTTACCTTATCAATACCCTTGATGCAAAGTTCGGTGGGGCTTACGATTTCAACTTTAATGCCATCTACTGGAACTACGTCAACAGTGTGGCTGAATCCGAGTGAAAGAACAACTTTGTTGCCTTGTGCTACTGCTTTCCAACCAACACCACTGATGATGAGGTTCTTGCTGTAACCCTTTTCTACGCCGATAACCATGTTTTGGATAAGAGCGCGGTAAAGGCCGTGAGCTGCTTTAACTTCTTTTGCTTCGGATACGCGTGATACGGTAACAACGTCGCCTTCAATAGATACGTTAATCTTGCTGTTTTCGATTGCTTGGGTGAGAGTTCCGAGGGGACCTGCTACGGTTACGATACCGTCAGCATAACTTACCTTAACTGATGCAGGAACTTTAATGGGGTTTCTACCTATTCTTGACATAATATAAACCTCCTATCCTACCAAACGTATGCGAGAACTTCGCCGCCAGCGCCACAAGCGCGTGCTTTCTTATCGGTCATAACACCCTTAGAGGTTGAAATGATTGCGATACCGAGACCGCCAAGAACCTTGGGAAGAGCATCATTCTTTGCGTAAACGCGGAGACCGGGCTTAGAAATCTTCTTAAGGCCGTTGATAACCTTTTCCTTGTTAGCGGTGTACTTGAGTTCAATGTGGATTACGTCTTGAACTTGGCCTTCTACCTTAACGATAGATGCACTCTTGATGTAACCTTCTTCTACTAATATATCAGCAATTGATGCTTTGATCTTGGAGTGTGGAACGTCAACACTGTCCTTCTTAGCGGTCAAAGCGTTGCGGATGCGAGTAAGCATATCAGCAATTGGATCTGTAATAGTCATGTGTATATCCTCCTCTTACCAGCTTGCCTTGCGAACACCGGGGATTTCGCCCTTGTATGCAAGTTCTCTGAAGCAAATTCTGCAGATGCCGTACTTGCGAAGAACTGCATGAGGTCTGCCGCAAATTGAGCAACGGGTGTATTCACGGGTTGAATACTTTTGCTTTTTTTGTTGTTTATTGATCATTGATTTTTTTGCCATTGTAATGATCCTCCTACTTTACGAAAGGTACGCCAAGGAGTCTTAAGAGTTCCTTAGCCTCTTCGTCTGTGTTAGCAGTGGTGGTAACACAGCAGTCAAAACCTCTAACCTTCTCGATTTGATCGTATGCGATTTCAGGGAAGATAAGTTGTTCTTTGATACCGAGAGTATAGTTACCTCTGCCATCAAATGACTTATCGCTTACGCCCTTAAAGTCACGAACACGGGGAAGTGCGATAGAGATGAGCTTGTCAAGGAAGTTCCACATCTTATCTCTACGTAGGGTTACCATAACGCCAACTTGTTGTCCTTCTCTAACTTTAAAGTTAGCAACGGACTTCTTAGCCATGGTTGCAACTGCCTTTTGACCTGCGATCTTTTCAAGTTCTGCGGTTGCGAGTTGCATGCTCTTGGAGTTGTCCTTGATGTCGCCGAAGCGCATGTTAAGAACGATCTTATCAAGTCTTGGTACTTGCATTACGGTTGAGTAACCAAAGGTCTTCATAAGTGCGGGAACAACTTCTTCATTGTATTTAACTTGTAATCTGCTGATTTCTCTAACTGCAGCAGCATTTTCAACTTTCTTAGCCATCTAAAATTGCCTCCTATTATTCTGCTACGGTTTCAGTGGTTTCAGCTTTAACAGCTTTCTTTCTAACTGCAGCCTTGGTGGTCTTCTTAGCCTTTTGAGCCTTCTTGGTTACAAGAACAGCACCACACTTTTTGCAGTAACGAACTCTCTTGCCATCTTCTACGCGGTATCCAACGCGGGTGGGCTTGTCGCAAGCTGAGCAAATGGGCATTACGTTGGAGATATCAACGCTACCGGGTTGCTTTACGAGACCGCCTTGGTCGTTAGCCTTGCGAGCCTTAACTGCCTTGGTGTTAACGGTTGCAAGACCGTCACCTTCAACGAGTACGCGGTGGCTTGCGGTGTTAACTGCGGTAACTTGTGCAGTCTTACCCTTGTCTTTACCGGCTATAATCATAACATAATCGTCTTTCTTAACGCTATATTTAGTCATTTCTTAGCCTCCTAAAGAACTTCTGGTGCAAGAGATACGATTTTTGCATAGTTTTCTCTGATTTCTCTTGCGAT
>JAZQVF010000040.1:0-6013 GCA_045631675.1 Candidatus Stercoripulliclostridium sp. | reverse complement strand
AAGATATTGTCTGTGTTGCTAAATGCAAAGTAACCCACTAAGAATGCAAGACAGTTGATACATACGGAATATAGGCCCGATGCAATATAAAGGGTGCGCTCACTAAATTTCTTCATAAGCGCCTTTATGATAAACATACCTACAAAGGTACCTACGCCCCTACATATACCAAAGAATAAGGTTTGTCCACTCTTGCCAAAGTAGATGATTGCAAGGAATGGCATCATATAACTTGCAAGGCCTCTAAATGCCTTTACAAACTCACTTAGGATAACAAGTAGTGCGTGCTTGTTAGTGATTATGGACTTAATGTTCTTTAATGGGTTTTCCGGCTTTTTGTCGTAGGTGGTACGCTCTTTTATAAACCTTGCACCAAGTAGCATCGTTATCATACCCACAACCGAGCATATAATTGCACTTACAAGGTACATTATTTCATCGTTTTTGATAAGGCCCGGTTTACGGAGCATACCTACTACGAGTACGACAACAAGTGGTGCAGAATTACCTACTGCGCTTACTATACTTCTCCAACTCATTATGGAGTTTCTTTCCTTATCATCAGTTGACATTACCATTGCAACCATATTAACCGAGTTGCCTACGTTGGTGAGTCCTCCATATATTATGAACAAGATACAGAAGTATACCATTATCTTTGTTGCACTATCTGAAAGGAAACCGGGGAGATAGAATGAAAGTGAAGTAACTACGGCAAGTGGTACTGAAACTATTAAAATTAGTGGCCTAAACTTGCCAATTTTGGAACGACTCCTATCTATTACAAGAGCCATACCAAAGGATACGAAATAACCAACTATACTTACGATTGAATTGATTAGCGAAATATGGTCCTCGGTAAGTAAGCCTGCGCCAACAAAGGTGGTTAGATACTCTTGACGATAAGAGCCAACCATTCCCGTAATCATAGTATAGAAAAATGCTGCAAAAAGGAAAATTATAAGTTCCTTGTTCTTAACTTGTTTTTCCTTTGGTACAATAATTTTTTCCGCATCTTCTACCAAAGTTTCCACTTGAACTTCATTTGAAATTTCAGTCATTGTCCTACTCCTCTACTTTATGAGAAAATTATATATAAAATTAGCATTCTTGTCAATACCAAGGCCTTTCTAAGTAAATTATATTTACTTTATATTTAAGAAAGTTATATTTAACCTTAAACAAAAACTTGACTTATAAAAGTCAAGGGGGTATACTACGATTATCAAATATTGGAGAAATAATATGAAAGACTTCAAAGGCATCTATGCAGCACTATTAACCCCTTTCAACGAAGACGGCTCAATCAACTTTGATTCCCTTAAACTTCTCGTTGAACGCAATATAGAAGTAGGACTAACCGGTATGTACGTTTGTGGCTCAACCGGTGAATCCGTTATGATGAGCGAAGAAGAAAGAATTTCTATCTTGAAGTTCGTTTCCGAAGTAAACGCAGGAAGAACTATCCTTATTGCTCACGTTGGCACTATCTCAACCGATTCTGCTTGCAGAATGGCTAAGAAAGCAGAAGAATTCGGCTACGACGCAGTTTCAGCAGTAGTTCCATTCTACTTCTCATTCAGTAGCGAAGCAATCAAGGGCTATTACAAGGATATCCTTAATGCATCAAACCTTCCCATGGTTATCTACAACTTCCCCGGTGCAAACGGCTTTGGTGGTATGCTTGAACTCGTTGAAGAAATGATTGACAATCCCAAACTCATCGGCGTAAAGCACACCAGCGCAAACTTGTTTGACCTTGAACGCTTTAAGCACCTCTCTAAGCCCCTCGTTGTATACAACGGCTTTGACGAAATGCTTATCGGTGGACTTTCAATGGGTGCAGACGGTGGTATTGGCTCAACTTACAACTTTATGGGTAGCCTAATCCTTGACATCTACAACGCATTCAACCGTGGCGACCTTAAGGCAGCACAAGAGTATCAAACCAAGGCAAACCGCATCATTGACAGAATGATCCCCTACGGCGTATTCGCAATGGAAAAGGCAATCCTTACTTTACAAGGAATACCAATGGGCAACTGCAGAAAGCCATTCTTACCCCTCTCTGAAGAAGGCTGGGTTGAGGCACAAAAGATCGTTAATGAGCTTAAATAGTTGTAAAAATGGACAAATGAAAAGGAACGCAAATTTGCGTTCCTTTTTGTTTCAATTTCATCTAAAAAAGTCGCGTTTTATGTGCAGATAAAATTTTTGTAAGAATTAAAACAAACTTTACTTCTCTAATATACACTATTAGTTCTCACTTTTAAGCTGAGTCATTCTTCTATCCCTATTTAAAGTTATTTCTTATATAAATAATGCAACCATCCGGGACTAAGAACATTTTCAATCGGGTTAGAAAAATCAATTTCAGTTCCACCATTCTTGTTTGACCACTCTAAAATATCAGACGTTGCATACCACGTGGAAGTATCATTGAAGGTTATACTTTTTACATCACCAACTTTTTCAAATGCAAGAGCTCTTATATGTGTTACTGAATTAGGTATAGTTATGTTCGTTATACCAACGCAACCATATAATGCCTGATAATATATTTCCGTCACCCCTTCTGGGATAATAAAATTTGAATCATTACCGACATATGCTAACAATATCTTTGAATCACCTTCGGTGTATATAATACAACCACTCTCATCTCTAATTAACTTGCTATCTTCGTCAAGCGAAGTATAAACGTTTTTGGCATGTTCACCAACACGACCATTGTCGGAACTTTCTTCCACAATTCTTAGTGTAGAAAGATTGTAGACCTCAAATAGTTTAGTACAACCATAGAATGCAGAATCGCCTATATACATTACCGATTTGGGAATAATCACACTCGTTAAATTCACACATTTACCAAATGCTCCAATCCCAATGAGTTTAACAGTGTTGGGGATTTCTATGCTAACTGCAGTTAAGCAGTCGCTCAACGCCCATTTGTATATTATCGTTATTCCATGAGGCAAAATAAGGTCAGTCTCATTTCCCACATAGCCCATCAAGAGTTGCTCTTCATCATCTGAATATATTATATATCCTTTGCTATCTGTTGATAACTTGCTTTCACCTAATGATTGGGTATATATGTTCTTTGCATATGAAGCAATATATCCATAGCCCTTAACACCTATTTCTAAAGGCAAATCAGAAAGATTATATATTTCAACAAGCTTATCACACCAATTAAATGCTCGCTTACCAACGTTTGTTATTGTGCTTGATAAGGTTACTGTAATAAGAGCACTACAATTATTAAATGCTTTACTATCAATAATCTTGCACCCTTCTACTAATGATAAGCTTGTGGCTCTTTTATCAACCATATCCATTGCAACAAGGTATTTATTCTGTTGATTCCCTAGATAATAGACATTATCCTTTTCATTGAATTTTAACGTTTTGCAATTATCAAACACAG
The DNA here is from genome assembly GCA_045631675.1 of Candidatus Stercoripulliclostridium sp. Taxonomy (GTDB): domain Bacteria; phylum Bacillota; class Clostridia; order Christensenellales; family DTU072; genus Stercoripulliclostridium_A. The sequence goes on along the minus strand of JAZQVF010000040.1, from coordinate 2,583 downwards.
AATCCCCGATACTTACTATACTATTTGGGATAGTAACTTTGGTCATTTTCTCACAACGTAAGAATGCAGAATCTCCTATGTGTGTTACCGTGTCTGGGATTACCACGCTATTTAACGTATATTGATTTCTAAAAGCACCATAATAGATTTCAGTTATTCCACTTGGTAAAACTAAATCCGTTTCCGTACCAATATAACTGACAAGTGATTTCACATCGCCATTGATGTAAAACACAAACCCATCATCATCTATAGAAATTTGACTTGGTACATCAAGTGATGTATAGATTTCCTTTGCACAATACCCAACATATCCATTTTGGGTATCGCGTTTTTTTATATCAATGGCGGAAAGATTATAAACCTCTATTATTTTATCACACCTATTGAATACATTGTCGCATATGTTAACTATAGACTTTGGAATTATAACCTTTAACACATTATTGCCAAAATAAGAAGCCGCAGCAGAAATGATTTTACAGTCTGATGAAATAGATACTGTAATAATATCATTACTCTCTGGACCAATTGAAACAAAGTAAGGATTTTCATCATTGCCAAGATATTTAATCCCATCTTTTAAAGTATATTGCAATTGAGGACATCTTTGGAATGCACCTCCCCCAACACTAATTATAGAATTTGGAAGTATTACTTTTCTTAAATTTTTACAATTTGCAAAAGCTAAAGAGCCGATGTGAGTAATACTTTCAGGAATTATTACTCGCCCTATGTTTTCACAATCTTTAAATGCTGACTCTCCTATACAGGTGACAAGCTTCCCTTTATATTCATTCGGAATTTGGATGGTGCTCTTTGTTTTGTCAACATTATATTTGACCAAAGTATAATCATCCCTCGCATTGTTATATTTGAAGTCAAAAGGTGAATCAAGTAAAGAGATGTCTTTTGGGTCTTCTTCGTTGCATGAAACTAAAACTCCAATACTTAATATTAGAATCAAAAAGCAGATGATAATAAAACTCACCTTTTTCATTTTACAACACCCCAATAACAACACATACTTTTTTTAAATTATATTATAAAAATATATATAAGGTCAATAGCCAATTTAAAATCAACGCTACGAACATAATAATAGTGCCGTTTGGTGCTATTTTATTATATTAAGGTTATGATCAACTCGGCTATGAATACGCTTGCGCTTGCAAGAAGTGCCGACGTTACTAAACTTCGGTTTAGGAAAGCACTAAGTAAGGCTACTGCCGTGCCTATTGATGCAGATATGACGTTTCCCGATGAGAATATTATGAACGGGAAGGTCATCGCTGATAATACGGCGTATGGGATATAGTACAAAAGTGAGTTGATAAAACGATTTTTTATCTTCTTTTTGAATAATATCATCGGTATTAGCCTGATAAGATAGGTCGTTACCGCCATTGCAAGTACCATTAGAAAAGAGTAGAGTAAATTATCCATTTTGCTCCCCCTTTTCTTCCTTTATCGGGAAGAATATTGCCCCTATTACCGATGCAACTAAGGCGCATATTACGTAGGCTATTCCACTTGAAAGGGTGTTTAACACGGGAGTGAAATAGAACAAACAACTGAGCGCAATCGCTATCAACACCACTATAAACACCTTCTTGTCCGCTTTTCCTTGAGGTACTACTATTGCTATAAACATTGCATATAGTGCAATGCTTAATGAATTCAGTACCATTTCGGGCAAAAAATTGCCAAGTATTCCACCACTTAAAGTGCCTAACGTCCAAAATACCATTGGTAACAGAATTAAACCATACATATATTCTTTGCTAACAGGCATCTTCTTTGATACGGCAACACCAAAAATCTCGTCAGTAACTCCGTATGATATTAAAAATCTATCAAGTAAAGTTACCTTTTCATCTAATCTCTGCGACAAAGTGATGCTCATTAGGAAATATCTTGCGTTAATAACAACTTGTGTGAGCAAAATTTCAAATATGGTACCCATAGCAATAATAACACTCGCCCCTGCAAATTGCCCTGCAGACGTTAAATTCGTGAGTGACATTACCGTTGCAACAAACCAAGGCAGTCCTTGACTTACCACTGATACACCAAATGCAAAGGATACCGCAAAGTATCCAAGTGCTATCGGTATCCCGTCTTTTATACCTTGTTTGTACATTAGACTTTCCATATTATTTGAGTAATGCTAAAATTTCTAAAACCTTTTCTTTAACTACCGTGCTTGCGTCCGTTTTTACCCTTACGTCCGCCATTATTTCATATATGGGTAAACGGGTTTCGTAAAGCTTATTAACACCAAATTCCTCGGAAAGTGGTCTGCCCTTCGTTGCCAAACACTCCAACTTTCTATCAATGAAAACAACCTTGCCGTTTGCCTTCAAAAGCTTTCTATTCTCTTCTTTAAGTACGGCACCACCACCGGTTGCAATTACTACGCCAAGTTTTGTTGAAAGTGAAGCGATAACCTCGCTTTCCATAGCCCTAAAGTTTTCCTCACCATGCGCTAAAATCACTTCCTTGGGAGTTGCGTTAAACCTTTCTTCAAAGACCTCATCCGTGTCAAAAAACTCCCTGCCCGTTAGTTTAGCAATATGTTTA
>JAZQVF010000039.1:0-6484 GCA_045631675.1 Candidatus Stercoripulliclostridium sp. | reverse complement strand
CACGCCCATCAGTATTCCGACTCCGTTTGGGATTCTGAAGAAGATGGACATTGGCATCCTTGTATCGTTCCCGGATGTCCCGATCCTAATGAAGAGTGGGAAGGATATATGTTCCACTACGGCACCGAAGCAACCTGTCAAACGAAGGGTGTATGCTCTGTTTGCGGTTACGAGTATTACGGCGAACACGACGTTGCAGTACCCAATTACGTTTATATTGACGATATGAAATGCGGATATTACTGTGCAACCGAGGGCTGTGATCACCTCTCCGAATGGAGCTATCACACGGGCGGCACATCCGATTGTCAGCATAAGGCAATATGCGAGATATGCCATCACGAATACGGTGAGTTCGCTGAACACGTTGCCAAAGCAGAATGGGTGAGTGATGGTACTTACCATTGGCATGAGTGCAAAAACTGCGATGGACAGCAACTCGATAAGGTAGCATGCTCCGGCGGAACAGCGACTTGCACCGAAAAGGCAATTTGCTCGGTATGTAACACTGCTTACGGCAATACCGCACCTCATAACTATACCACCATCAACGGATACAAAGGTATAGATGGTCACGCAAATACTTGTTCTTGCGGAGCGCATGAAACCCCGGTTGCGCACAACCCCGACAGAGCAGAAGCAACCGAAACCGAACCTATCAAATGTACGGTTTGCGGTTATATCATCACCCCCGCAACGGGGCACGTAAATCATACTCCCAAAGCAGAGTGGGAAAACGATGCAAACAACCACTGGCACGAATGTACGGGCTGTGAAGGTCAACAACTTGAAAAGGCAGTTCATACCGATAGCAACACCGACGGCACTTGTGATATCTGTGGATACGTAGACCCCAACTTTACCCCAGTTGATCCCGGTCCCGGCGAAGGTGGACAAGGTGGCTCAACTCCCGGCACGACTCCTGATAACACTCCCGACAACACTCCCGACACCACTCCCGATACTACTCCTGAAGTAGAGGGTGAGGATGAAGAGGGGCTTTCAGGTGGTGCAATTGCAGGTATTGCAGTTGGTGCAACTGCTGGCGCAGTAGGCCTTGGAGTAGGTGGATTTGCAATCTTCTGGTTTGTAATCAAAAAGAAGAGTATGGCAGAACTTCTTGCAATATTCAAAAAATAATTAGCATTTAAACAAGCTATCCCCTTGCCCAGGTGGCAAGGGGAATACCACTTTTTATAGGAGGTAGAACTATGCAAACGAAATCAAGACTTCCCTTAATAGTTTTCGTAATGGCACTCGTGATGCTTGTGAGCGCTTTTGCCGTTGCTCCATTTGTAGCAAACGCATATGGCTCGGTAAGAGTGGACTTTTGCTTAACGAATGGCTCTTTAGAAAGTAACGTATATTTTGAAAATGCTCCAACCAAGTATTTTATAACCCAAAATACAAAGGTAGATGGTACTCTAAATTACCTTGAAGAACTTTATCGTACCGATAGCCTTGATTTGGAATTTGATGGATGGTACACCGAAGAGGGCGAAAAGGTTACTTTGGAAACCGTGTTCACCGAATATACCATTGTATACGACCGTTGGAAAGATACAACTCTTACAAGCGAAGATATTATCTCCACTTTAGAATTGGGCACACCCTTGTTGGAAGTTGGCAAAACAGCTGGAAGCTATGGTACAAGTGCTATCACCCTAACTGATGATAGATTGTCAGTGGAAAGCGTTTCTGTTTATGAGGGCTTAAACGCATATAGAACAAACAAGTTGGAAAATAGCGATATTTTGGAAGAGGGTAAATCTTATTCTTTGAGAGTAGAATTACACACCAAAAACGGCGAACTTATTGACGACCAATTGTCTAGTAATACTACTGCTACCTATGGTTTGGTTGCAAATATGCTCTATTCTCACGATTATAGTGGCATTTTTACCACTCAATGGACTAATAGGGAAGATAAAATTCAAGTAATCATCAACTATGATTATGAAAATTATTATTTTACTTATGACTTTGCCGACAAGGTAGTAGAAAACAACCTTTCTCCCGAGTATACCATTTCCGTTAGCAAGCCAGAACAAGTCGCAAGTGCAAGGTTGTACGTTTTAGGCGCTGGTGATAACTGGATGAGCTTAGGCGAGATTAATGGTGCTTTCAATATTCCTGCAAATAGTAACGTTGTAAAATACTATTGCGTAGAAGTTACGTATACAAATGGAGTTGTTATTAGAAGTAACACCTTTAAGGTAGATTGGTATGACCCTGATGCACCTAAATTTATTACACAACCGACGGACTATAACGTGTCTTATGGTACAAACGTCCTTGTTACTTGGGGTTTGAACTGCGACGTATCGGCTATTTATCTTGAAAAATTTGACGGGGAAAATTATTCACAATATCAAAATGCAACACCTACGGGCGCAACCATAAATGCTTTCGTAGAAAGTGGTACTTATACGTTTAGAGTTCACGCAATTAAAGACGGTGGCGATATTTATTCCGAAGAATTCACGATTACTTGGCGTGAAAAATTTGTGTTTACTACTCAACCACAAAGCGTAACTGTATCGACGGGTGAATCTGCTGTTGTAACATGGGAAACTAATTTGCTCCAAACGGCTTTACAAACGTTAGGAGCTTTCCAATTACAAACGGATACTGGTACTGGTTGGCATCGTACTGCAAACTTGGCAGAAAATGACACGAGTTATGATTTTGGCATAAGCAATTTTGCGTATGCTCAAAAGTATAGGCTTATGGCAAACTATGACGGTGTACCTTATTACAGCGACGAGTTTACCATTGAATATATCGCAGGTGTATTTACGTCTAAACCCGCTGATGAAATAAATGCAATTGTCGGCAAAGATTGTCTTGTAGAATGGGAGTTCAACCTTGACGTTAAGTATTACAAGATTTTAGTATATGAAATCAGCGACTTTGTTCCATTCGCAACGACGGATAAGCCTGAATATAATTTTACCGCAAGCGAAGTTGGAGAAAAACAATTCTTCATTCAAGCCTATAATGCTAACGACCAGTTAATCGGCAACGATTATTTAATGTTTATAATCAATTGGACGGAACAACAAATCGTTTATCTCGTTTCCTTTAATGCAAACGACGGTACGGGCACTATGCAACCCGTAGAACAAAATGCTGAAAGTCAATATACGTTGCCTGCTTGTACGTTTACCGCACCTGACGGGAAGAAATTTAAGGCTTGGAGCGTAAACGACGTTGAAAAACAAGTTGGCGACACGATAACCATAAATGCAAACACCATTGTTAAAGCCGTTTGGGAAGATAACTTATATCAAGTTATTTATCAACCCGGAGATGCAAGCGGAAACAATGAACTTTATGAATATGAAGCAAATAACATAATCACATTTTTAGATTGTGAAGAATTAGGTTATACGCGTGAAGGGTTCGAGTTTGATTATTGGTCAATTCGTATTTTAGGTGATAATTTTACAGAAGTTGCACAAAAACGAGTTGGTGAAACTTACACACTTACGACAAATATTATTGCAGTTGCTACGTGGAAAGAAGAAACGGCGATTCCGACCGGAATTATCGCCACTTACACAGGTACCATTCTTGCAGGAAGCAAGTTGGCTATCAATAACCTTACCGTAAAATTACAATATTCCGATAGCACCGAAATGCCTTGTGCAGGACTTTGCACCTACTGGTATGATGGAACTCAAATTCAAGACCCAATCAACTACGTATTCGGCGAAGAACTAATTGGTACTCTCACCATTACCGTAAAATATCAAGGCTTTGAAACAACCTTTGACGTTCAAGTTGTCGGTTATGAAATTAGCTTCAACGCAAATGGTGGTACTGGTGTAATGGCTGGGGACGAACGCATTGGCGAATACACCTTGCCTTCATGCACCTTTACAGCGCCTATTGGCAAAGAGTTTAAGGGCTGGGCAACCTCGGCAAATGGTGAAATTCTTGGTGCTACCTATACCTTAACCGAAAACGTTGAATTCTTTGCAATTTGGCAAGATATCCCACACGTTCACGACTACGGCACTCAATGGAAAAAAGACGCAACTAACCATTGGAAGGAATGTGCTTGCGGAGACAAAGCAAATGAAGGCGCACACGTAGACCAAAACACCGATGGCACTTGTGATATTTGTGGCTACGTAGACCCCAACTTTACTCCAGTTGATCCTGGTCCCGGCGAAGGTGGACAAGGTGGCTCAACTCCCGACAACACTCCCGACAATACCCCTGACACCACTCCCGACAACACCACGGATAATATTCCCGAAGTAGAAGATGAAAAAGCAGGGCTTTCAGGTGGTGCAATTGCAGGTATTGCAGTTGGTGCAACTGCTGGCGCCGTAGCACTTGGAGCAGGTGGATTTGCTCTCTTCTGGTTTGTAATTAAAAAGAAAACTTGGGCAGAATTCCTTGCAATCATAAAAAAATAGCATAAGGCTATCCCTAATAGAGGGATAGTAGGGTAATGGCTAAAAAAATAACGCTCCGTCTGGAGCGTTATTTTCTATTTTCTTAAAACTAAAATATAAAGTATGGAGTAAACTATCGCTACTGCGTTTATAACTATTAATGCAATACATAAAGTGGTAAATACGGTGGGCAAGAAGGAAATTCCGCTAACCACGTTTGATATAGTTATCCCAAGGAAAACCACGAATGCAAGGTCGGAAATCACCGCAACTGCACCAAGTATAATTAAGATTATGAAAAAGACATTTCTTCTCATTCCCAATATACCCCCTCGTTTGAAGTTATAGTCTCTATGGTGCTTGCATTTGTTTCATAGTCTTCTGCTTCCATATAATTCGTTGTGCCAAGGAAACTTGTAACGTAATAATATCCAATGCCCCTTTGGTAACCTTTGTCTATTAAATAATAATTGTTTGCCCAATCGCTATCTGACTTATATAGGTCGCCCATAAGGTCGCTTTCCACTCTCGTCGTGCCAAAAATTGCTCCCACCGAGAGCGCCGTTTCATTACCCTCAGTTGAAAACGCACCTATATTAAACGAGTCTTTTACCACACCCATAAGATATCCAACTATGCCACCTACGAAAAGCATTTTGTTTTTTTCTTGAGCGCTACTTGCTGAAATATTTCCCCTCATTTGAGAATTGCTAACCATCGAAGAAGTATTGTAATTCAAACCTACCACTCCACCTATACAAGCAGAGTCGGTAAGATAATGGTTGGAAGAAATATTGCCGTCGTTTCTAAACTTCGTGATGGTGCCGTTGTTGATTCCATAAGCACCGCCTACGTGATGCTCAACAATTTTTTGACTGCTTGAAAGGGTGGGATTGTCTATAAAATCAGTAGAAAGGGTGGTTATCGTGCCAAAGTTTTTAGCGTTGGTAGTGGTGCCTTCGTTAAGATATCCCACACCCCCTGCGTTAATGGTGCCTGCCTTAACGGTAGCCGAGATATTTCCGTAGTTTTCCACTTTGTCTATAACACCCGTATTAGTCGTGGTTATGCCACCAAGAATAAGGGAAGTATTATTTTTGTTTTGATTGGATGATGCAACGATATTGCCGTAATTTTTAGTTGAATTAATCTTACCATAGTTACGCATGGTAATACCACCAACGTTGGGCGACCAAAAACTCGTTAAAGTGGTTTGCGTTACGTTTGCATAATTTATGGTGTTAGAAATAGTTGCCTTTTCCTGATTAGTTGCAACAATTCCTCCAACGTCAAGGGTATCTGCTTTAATAGTAGAGCCTTCTTCAACCTTAGAATTTATTAGTTGTCCGTTGTTTAAGCCTACAATGCCACCAAATATTGCATCACCGAAAGAGCCTGCAGTGTTTTCACTCGTAGCCTTTCTTGCATCGCCTAAAAGTTCAAAATTAATTTTTACTGAAACGTTTTCAACAACCCCTACGTTTTTATAGAGTAGGGTACCTATAACTGTTTCTTCAAGAGCCGAAACTTCTTCAAGTTTACCGCTTGCGTTGACGCTAATCCCACGCATTATACCCGTTGATTCATATCCAACGAGTCCGCATTCAGTCTTGACTAAAGCGTCAATATCACTTACGTCAACGGTCAAGTTTTCCATTGTGCCACTAATGGTTTTTATAAGCAGTGCAGAGTTTTGTGGTATCTCCCCAATTTCCGTTTCAAACTTAAAGGTAACGTTTTTAATGGAGCCTGAAAGTTTTTCCAAGAATGGGCGCGTTAAATTTCCTTTTAAGGTAATCGTATTACCACCACCGTCAATATGTGCTTTATTTTCCGTTGTTTGCCAAGTCTCAACGTCAATGGTTAAATCCTTTTCAAGGTGGTAATATCGCGTAGCAGAGTCTTCAAAAGCAAGTGCAAGCAAACTTTCTGAATTGATTTTCATAGGGCTAACTTCAGTGCCATCTCCACCAAGCGCTTGTGGTACTATTTCCATTGCAACAATGCCACCACCTACGAAAACTACCGATAGTGCAACTATAAGTAGCACCGCCATAAGTTCAATAAAGTTGGGT
>JAZQVF010000038.1:0-10133 GCA_045631675.1 Candidatus Stercoripulliclostridium sp. | reverse complement strand
CATCTTCATAAGCCCTATATTGACGAAGTTAAGATCCACTGTGAAAACTGTGGCGAACTCGTTGAAAGAGTGCCTGAAGTTGGCGACTGCTGGCTTGATGCAGGTATTACTCCCTTCTCAACTAAGAAGTATTTTAGTGATAAGGAATACTTTAACAACAACTTCCCAAGCGACCTTGTAATTGAAATGAAGGAACAAATTAGACTTTGGTTCTATTCACTTCTATTTATGAGCGTAACCCTAACAGGTAAGGCACCATACAAGCAAGTTGTTGCACACTCTTCAGTTATCAAAGAAGATGGTGGTAAGTTTAGCAAGACGGGTTATATGATTCGTTTTGACGAAGCAGCAGAAAAGATGGGCGCAGATACCATTCGTTATATGTTTATGGCTAACCCCATTGCATCTGACGTTCGTTTCGGTTACAACCTTGCAGACGAAGCAAGAAGAAAGATGCTTGGTTTCTGGAATATTTACGTATTCTTTAATCTCTATGCAGCAATTGATAACCCCGACATTGCATCTCACAAAATTGACTACGCAACCTTAACGCATAGCGATAAATGGTTACTTAACCGTACCAACGCATTCATTAAGTTTGCTAAGAATTCAATGGATAGTTATCGCACTTCTGCTCTTGTTAAAGAGTTTGAAGCATACGTTGACGACGTATCAAATTGGTATATTCGTATCAACCGTAAACGTTTCTGGAAGTCCACTGACGCAGTTGATCAAATGAATGCTTACTGGTGTCTATATCAAGCAATTAAAGCAACCCTCGGTATTATGGCACCTATTACCCCATTCATTACCGATTATATCTATCAAAACACCGTAAGAGAAGTGGAAAAAGATGCTCCCATTAGCATTCACTTGACTTCTTACCCCACCCCCATTGACATTCCTGAAGAAGAAAATATTCTTTCCGAAACCAACGTTGCACGTGATATTATTGCAACTGCACAAAGAATGCGTAATGAAGCACAAATTAAAGTTAAGCAACCCTTAAGCCGTCTTTTCGTTACCGCAAGTGCAGAAGATACTAAATCTGCAAGCGCACTCGTTGGCACCATAAAGGAAGAACTTAACGTTAAGGAAGTAGTATTCAGTGAAGATACTTCAGTATACAACGACGTTTACTACACCGTAAACTTCCGTGTTGCAGGTGCAGCACTAAAGGGCGAAGCACAAAAACTCAAAAAACTCGTTGACTCACTTGACCAAGCAGGCTATAACGACCTTGACAAGATGGTTAAATTAGACTCAGTTAATATCGGTGATTTTGCTGACCTAAAGGGCAACTTGTTTGATAGCCATAACCGTCCAAAGCAAGGCTTTATCGTAACGACTGAAAACGGAAGAACGTTAGCACTTGACACCACCCTTGATGAAGAACTAATTCAAGAAGGTATCGTAAGAGAACTCGTTCGTCAAATTCAAGTTATGAGAAAGGAAGCAGGGTTTGCAGTTGAACAACGTATCGTTTGTGAAATTTCAACCGAAAGCGAAATTGCAAAGAAAGCAATCGCAAAGTTTGAAAGCAAGATTGCATCTGACATTCTCGCAACTGAAATTACTACCGTAAGCGAACCTGAAGCAGAAAAAGTAATTACCGTTCAAGACAACGCAATTACCGTAAAACTTCAAAGATAGTCTAAAATCAAAATAGAGAGGAACGAGCAATCGTTCCTTTTTTTTATGGTTATTTTTTAAACTACTCGTCAATAATAGGGATATGAGAAATCCAAATATAATTGATAAAGAAACTACTATTAAAAAAATAAACAATATGAAAGGCACCCCGTTAACGGTAAAGGTAAATAGGGGAAGAAACAAAATAGAATGTTACGACGGAGAAATTGAAAGCACCTATCCAAACGTGTTTACCGTTAGGCTTACAAGTGGTGGGATAGGCACTTTTTCTTATGCCGACGTTCACGCAAAAAACGTTTTGTTTTATAGGCGAAAGGTAAAGTAGTTGTAATATAGCCTCAAGGCTCTGCATAGTATTACGTAGAGAATAATGGAGGTTACCGAATGAACGAACGTTACACGAGATTGTTAAGGCTTGCCCCTTACGAATTTTATGATAGCAAAGAACTTTATTCAGATGGGATGGAAAAGATTCTTTCCCTTTCTGCTAAGGCACGCACTACGAGGGTGGAAAACGATGGTAAGGAATGGAAAGTGCGTTACCAATTATCTTTAAGCGTCGTTTATCTTAATGCTGATAATATGGTTGAATGCAGGGAAGAAAGCGAGGAAAGGGAAACGGTAATTCGCACCTTGCTTGGTGGAGATAACCCACAAGTTACGCTTGAAGTAAGGGGCGTTGAATATGCTCTTTCTACTAGTTTAAAGGTAAGAGTAATGCTTGAAGTAAAAGGCGTATCCTTTGAAAATTACTCTTTGAATCTTCTTGATGATGGCGATTTGTGTGTAAAAAAGAGGGTGGAAAGCATTTGTTGTGCCGTTCCACTAAAAGAGTGTGAAAAGGCGATAATCGGCACCGTAAAAGGGTATGATAATGATGGTAGAATACTTAACTCTAATGCACAAATTATAGTCAAAAAGGTATCTACTGCTACCGATATAGCCGAAGTAGAGGGAGAAATACAAGTTTCTCTTATTACTCTTTCTAACGGTGAAGTGCTAACGCAAAAACACCGAATTCCATTCAAAGAAGATTTACTTTTTGAAGGGTTAAGAGACAATTCTAACCTACTCCTTAACTTTGAAGTTATAAGTCTTTCTCTAAATGCAGTAGGGGATGGCGAGTGCGAATTTAGCGTGCTTGCAACCGTAAATGGGTATTTTGTCAACAAACTGGAAGTTGAACTTCCCATAGACGCTTTTTCTAAGCGAAAGGAAACTTCTCTTGAAGAAGAGGAAAGAGTGGTTCTTTCTGAAGTGAAGGTGATAGAAAGCAAGGAAAGATTTTCTGAAACGTTGCCCCTTGACGGCATTGATGATGCAGTTGAAGTACTTTCAAACGGTACGCCTTATTTTGGTGCTTTAAATCTTTCTACGGAGTCGGGTGCCGTAGTTGAGGGGGTATTATGTACCGAATTACTTTTGAAGAGAGAAAACGATACGCTTGAAAGGACTATGGTAGAATCTCCCTTTTCCTTTAGATTGAATGAAAGTTTGGTATGCGCGGGGGATATTTCCGTTAAACTTGCTTTAATTGATTTTTCTTCTCGTTTGCGTTTTGGCTCTCAAGTGGAGATTAGTGGAGAGATAAAAATTGAACTTGAGTGTACTGAAGAACGTGTAGTTAAGTATCTTAAAGGAGTAACCTATTTGTGCGATAGAGAAGAGTGCGACGCGGTAATTAGCGTATATCTCGTAGGGGAGGGAGAAACCCTTTTTGATTGTGCAAAGGCACTTGTTAGTGATGAAGAAGAACTTCTTTCACTTAACCCCGAGTTAACGCTACCTTTGAAGGCAGGGGATAAGGTGCTTTTATACCGATCTCTTTAAGAGTGTTTAAGTTCGGTAACTTTTTCTTTCGGCGGGCAAAAACCGCCGATTTTTTTACTATTTTTTTATCTTTTGGTATTGATTATCTTTTATATTTATTATATAATATACGCATATGGAAAAGTTTGTAGAGTTCTCTCAATATGCAAAGGTGAATTTATCCCTTAACGTCGTGGGCGTAAAAGACGGTTTTCACTTGCTTGAAATGGTAATGGCACCTATAAACCTTTCCGATTTCGTACGAATGTCGCTTAGAGAAGACGGGGAAATTACCGTTACCTATCTAACTGGTGAACGTTATGCAAACGACAATGCTTTAAGAAGCGCAAAACTCATTCAACAAAGGTACTCTCTTCCCGGTGTTGATATTGAAATATCAAAAGGTGTACCCGAGGGTGTTGGGCTTGGTGGCTCGGCCGTGGACTCTGCAGCGATTGCACGGGGATACGAAATGCTTTGCAACGTGGAAATGGATAACGAATTTTTGCTATCGCTTGGTGGCGACGTGCCTTTCCTAAAGTACGGCAAGCCTGCTATCGTAAGGGGAAGAGGAGAGATTATAACTCCCATTGAGTTGAAAGATTTACACGTTGCGCTTGCTTATGGAAATAGACCTTTTTCCACGAAAGAAATTTTTGAAACCTACGACAAAGTCGGTGGCAAAAATTCAACAACGGCAGAACGATTTCTTTCCACTTATAAACCTCAAAACGCGTTGGAGAAATCTGCGTTTAGAAAGTATCCTTTTGCAGTGTTAACTACTAAACTTGGGTTCATTAGAAGTGGATTTAAAAGAGTCGTAATGACAGGCGCCGGCGCAGGCTTTATATCTTTTGAGGAAGATGAAAAAAAGTTTGAAAAACTTTTTAAAAAGTTGAACAAAAAAATCTTTAAAGGGGTTAAACTCCAAAGATTAACTATCATTAAGGAATAGACATGAAGAGACCGACCGATTATCCCGTTTTCCTATTTAACGAAGGCACCAATAGTGAAAGTTATAAACTTCTTCATCCTTCTTACGTTGTAAAAAACAAGAAGAAATGTTGGCGCTTCCGCGTATGGGCTCCGAGAGCAAGGAGCGTTTCCGTCGTAGGAGATTTTAACAAGTGGGATAGGCGCGTAAATCCAATGGAGCCTATTGGTGGTGGTATTTGGGAATGCCATATTAGGGGCGTTAAGAAGTACGACGTTTATAAATTTAGCGTTGAGCAATGTACGGGTAGGATAGTCCTTAAGGCCGACCCTTATGCAACGCACACCGAAACGCCACCGTATAATGCAAGCAAAGTTTACGACATTAGTGGATATCATTGGTCAGATAGCGAGTGGATTGAGGGACGAAAGGGTACCGACCACGCAAAGGCACCAATCAATATTTACGAACTTCATTTTGGCTCTTGGAAACGCCACGATAACGGCAATTATCTTTCCTATCGTGATATGGCAGACCACCTTATCCCATATCTAAAAGAAATGGGATATACCCACGTTGAATTCTTGCCTTTAACGGAGCATCCACTTGAAATGAGTTGGGGCTATCAAGCAACGGGGCTATTTGCTCCTACTTCTCGTTTTGGTACGCCACACGATCTAATGTATCTTATTGACAAACTACACCAAGCGGGAATAGGCGTCATTTTAGATATGGTACTTTCTCATTTCCCCAAAGATGAATTTGGTCTATATAACTTTGACGGAGAGGGAGAGTACGAATATAAAGACACGACGAGAAACGAACATAAAGGCTGGGGTACTATGGTTTACGATTACGGCAGAGGTGCCGTTAAATCATTCCTTATTTCGGCTTGTTGTTTCTGGCTTGAAAACTACCACGTAGACGGACTTCGTTTAGACGCAGTTGCAAGTATGCTTTACCTTGATTACTGTCGCGAAGAAGGGGAATGGAAGCCCAACGTATTCGGTGGTAACTATCACTTAGAAGCCATAGATTTCATTAAGCAATTGAACAAAACGGTGCTAACCAAATTCCCAAACGCTATAATGATAGCGGAGGAATCAACCGATTTTCCAATGATAACTATGCCACCGGACCTTGGTGGACTTGGTTTCCACTTCAAGTGGAATATGGGTTGGATGAACGACGTTCTTGCTTATGAAAAGATAGATCCTTTCTTTAGACAAGGTTCACATCAAAAATTAACCTTTGGCATTATGTATGCTTACAAGGAAAACTATATATTGCCTTTTAGTCACGATGAAGTAGTGCACGGAAAGTGTTCAATGGTTTCCAAGATGCACGGCTCTTACGAAGATAAGTTTAGAGCGCTAAAAGCATTATATGCTTTCCAATATGCTCATCCTGGTAAGAAACTCAACTTTATGGGTAACGAGATAGGTCAGTTTATAGAGTGGAATTTCCTTCGCCCCATTGATTGGTTCTTGCTTGACTACGACACTCACCGTGATATGCAAGGATACATAAAGAAGTTAAACCATCTTTACAAAGACAATCCTTGTTTTTATGAACTTGACGATTGCTACGAAGGCTTTAAGTGGCTTGTAGTAGACGATAATTTAAGAAACGTCGTTGCTTTCTATCGTGAAGATAGCAAGGGGGAAAAGATTTTTGCAATAATAAACTTTTCCGACGTAACGAGAATGGAATACGTTATGCCTGTACCTGAAAAGGGCAGTTACGAAGTAATTATGAATAGTAACTCTGCAGATTTTACTTCTAAAGAAGTATATGAAAGCGTTGAACAAGAGTATAACGAATTCACCGACGTATTGAAAATTAAACTTGAGGGTAACTCAGCGTTATATTTGAAATTAATTAAGGAGGAATAAAGATGCAAGTCAAAAAAGAATGTGTTGCTATGTTGCTTGCAGGTGGCCAAGGCACCCGTCTTGGCGCATTAACACGCAAGGTTGCTAAACCTGCGGTACCTTTTGGAGGAAAGTATAGGATAATTGACTTTACCTTATCTAATACCATCAACTCCGACATTGACACGATAGGTGTTCTTACGCAATATCAACCTTTTGACCTTAACCAATATATTGGTAACGGTCAACCTTGGGACCTTGACAGATTGGAAGGTGGTGCTTTCGTCTTGCCCCCTTATCAAAAGGCAAAGAGTGGCGAGTGGTACAAAGGTACTGCTAACGCAATCTATCAAAACATAGATTTCGTAGATCGCTATTCTGCTGATTACGTACTTATCCTTTCAGGCGACCATATCTACAAGATGGATTACAACAAGATGCTCCAATATCATATTAAGAAGGGTGCAGATTGTACTATCGCCGTTCAAAACGTACCAATTGAAGAAGCATCTCGTTTCGGCATTATGAATACGGATGCTGACGACAAGATTTTTGAGTTTGAAGAAAAGCCAAAGCAACCCAAGTCCACCAAGGCAAGTATGGGTATTTACATTTTTACTTGGGCAAAACTCAAAAAATATCTTATTGAAGACGAAGCAAACAAAGACTCTCACAACGACTTCGGCAAGAACATCATTCCCAATATGCTAAATGCAGGAGAAAAGATGTATACTTACGACTTCAAGGGTTATTGGAAAGACGTAGGTACTATTTCTTCACTATGGGAAGCAAATATGGATATTTTAGACGTTTCAAGTGGCATCAATCTAAGTGATTCCGATTGGAAAATCTATGCAAGAAACACTGCAGAGCCTCCACACTTCGTAGGCGCAGGTGCAACCATTTGTAACTCAGTAGTTTCCGAAGGTTGCGTAGTTAACGGTAAGGTTGTTAACTCAATAGTATCACGCAGTGCTAAAGTAGAAAAAGACGCCGTAATTAGTGATAGCATCGTAATGCCCGGTGCAGTAATCAAGAGAGGCGCTAAGGTAAACCACTCCATTATCGGTTGGAATGCAGTAATTGAAGAAGATGCTCAAGTTGGTGAATACCAAGAAAAAGCAATACTAGGCGAATGGAGTATCGCAGTAGTAGGACCTAACGTAACCGTAAAGGGAGGCGAAAAGGTATCTGCAGGCGCTATGTTAGAGGGGGAAAACTAATATGAATAAAAAGATGTTAGCAATACTTTTTGCAAGTGGTAACGAATCAAAACTTAACGAACTCACTTTGCATAGAACAACGGCATCTCTACCATTTGCAGGTAGATATAGACTTATTGACTTTGCTCTTTCAAGTTTAGTTAACTCAGGTATTACCCGCATCGGTATTATTACCCGTAGCAACTACTCATCCCTTATGGACCATATTCGTATGGGTCGTGACTGGGACCTAAACCGTAAGAATAGTGGTATAGCAGTTTTCCCACCCTTTGGTCTTAACACTTCAAGAGACGTATACAAGGGCAAGATTGAAGCGCTTTATACCGTACTTGACTTCTTAGAAAGGGCTCCTGAAGATTACGTTTGCGTATCAAACTGCAACATTGCTTCTAACATTGACTTAGAAGGTATTCTTGAAGAGCATATTGAAAAGGGTGCAGATATTACTATGCTTTGCCATAAGGCAAACTGCACCACTTCAAAGAGAGTTATCATTGAAAAGGATGAAAACGGCAAGGTTACCGACCTTTGTCAAGTGGAAATTCCTTCAAGAGATGAAAAACTCGTTTCTCTCAACATTTACGTTGCAAAGAAGGACCTTCTCATTAGTTGGATTGAGCAAGCATACGCACGTGGATACGTTGATTTTGAAAAGGATATTCTTTTCAGAGAGGTGGAAAACGGCAAGATTTACGCAAAAGAAATTACCACTTATGCAGCAATCGTTGACGACGTTAAGACCTATTACAACGAGTCAATGAAAGTTCTCAAAGACGAAGTAAGAGAAGAACTTTTCGGTAGTGATAGAAAGGTATACACCAAGGTTAAGGACTCCGTTCCTACGACCTATGGCGATTCTGCACAAGTTTCAGGCAGTCTTATTGCAGACGGATGCGTAATTAACGGTACAGTTGAAAACTCCATTCTTTTCCGTGACGTAAGAATTGAAGAGGGTGCAGTCGTTAAGAATTCCATCATTATGGAACACGGTGTGGTAATGAAGAATGGACAAATCTCTTACACCATTACCGATAAGAGCGTAGTAATCGGTGCAGGCCGTCAAATTTCCGGCTCTGAAGATTACCCCATCGTAATAGTAAAGAACAAAAAAGTATAATAGTACCAAAGGTACTAAGATAAACAATACACCATTTGGGCAAAGCAAATCTTTGCCCAAATGTCGGAGGTTATATGAAAGTTTTATTTGCAACAGCAGAAGCGGCACCATTCATTAGAACAGGTGGTTTAGGTGACGTAGCAGGGGCCCTTCCCCAAGCACTAAACGCAAACGGTGTAGAAACGGCAGTTATTCTTCCTTTATACCAAGATATGAAGGCAGAGTTTCGCAATAGTCTACAATTCGTAGGCTCAACTACCGTAGCGCTTAGTTGGAGAAACCAATATGCAGGCGTATTCAAAAGTGCAGTAAACGGTGTGGTTTACTACTTTATTGACAACGAATATTATTTCAAGAGAAAGGGTTTATACGGACACTTTGACGACGGCGAAAGATTTGCTTTCTTCTCAAAGGCTATTTTGGAAGTACTTCCCATCATCGGTTTCTTCCCTGACGTGCTCCACGTAAACGATTGGCAAACTGCACTCGTACCTACCTATCTTGACTGTTTCTATCGCGACATAGAAGAATATAAGAACATAAAAACTGTTCTTGCAATACACAACATTGAATTCCAAGGTTGGATGGATAAGTTTGCAATTGGCGACGTATTCGGCATTCCCGCATCCCATTCTTCAATTGTTGAGTACCGTAACAGTGGCAATATGCTCAAAGCGGGCATTGAAGCAAGCAACAAGATAGTAACCGTTTCTCCCACTTATGCAACTGAAATTTTGGACAAGTTTTATAGTTACGGCTTAGAGTCAATACTTGAACAAAGAAAGTATAAACTTTCAGGCATTGTAAATGGAATAGACGTTGACCTATATAATCCAAAGAACGACAAGGCTCTCTTTAAAAATTACGAACATAGAAGTTACGGACAAAAGAGAGAAAACAAGTACGGACTTCAAGCACTACTTGGGCTCCCCGTATGCGACAAACCTCTAATCGGTATGGTAGGTCGTTTGACTACGCAAAAGGGTATAGACCTTGTTTTAGAAGTAATTCATCAAATTCTTGAAAAGGACGTACAACTCGTCGTACTTGGCACGGGTGATTGGAAGTTTGAAAACGCCCTTCAAGAAATCGCAAAAGAATATCCCACTAAACTTGCAACTGCAATCTATTTCTCAGGCGATATTGCAAGCAAAATTTACGGTGCAAGCGATATATTCCTAATGCCTTCAAAGTTTGAGCCTTGTGGCCTTTCACAAATGATAGCAATGCGCTACGGCTCCATTCCCGTCGTTAGAGAAACGGGTGGATTGAAGGATACCGTAATTCCCTTTAACCCCGTTGAAGGCACTGGCGTAGGCTTTACGTTCAAGACTTACAACGCATACGATATGCTTGATGCAATCAATCGCGCGTTAGCATGTTATAACGACAACAAACTATGGCGTCACGGCGTTGTAAAGAATGCAATGAAACAAGACTTTAGTTGGAAGAAGTCTGCAAAAGAGTATATTGAACTCTATAAATCACTTTAATCACACACGATAAATTCGTTTAATATAGAT
>JAZQVF010000037.1:0-10914 GCA_045631675.1 Candidatus Stercoripulliclostridium sp. | reverse complement strand
TTAAGAGAGGACCATTACGGATTGCCTATAAAGAAAAAAGCGACTGAACTTCTCGTATACGGCATAACGCCCGAAGAGTTTAGGGAGTACGCAATAAAGATAATATATATGGACTATCCCGACCTAAAAAAACTTGCAGATGAAAAAGGATGGCTTATCTTCCAAGCACATCCGTTTAGGGAAAGAACAAAGAGAATAGACCCAAGTTTATTGCACGGAGTTGAAACTTATAACGGCAATCCAAGGCACATAAACAGGAATGGTCTATCTAAGGCATATCAGGTAAGACACAAACTTTTAGAGGTTGTTGGAAGTGATTTTCACCAACCACACGACGTAAGTTCGGCAATGATGTTTAATAGATTGCCAGAAGATGAAAAGGACCTTGTAAAGGTACTCAAAGAACACGAATTTGTAACCCTAAAAGGTAAAAGAGCGCTCAAGACAAAATAGATGAAAATTCCTAAAATTGCAAATTATCGCCCCATAGTACTTAGTGCCATTGCGCTTATGATAGGCATTACTATAGGGGCTTTTTGCATAAATTCGCTCGTTGCATTCGGTATTGTATTAGGAATTCTTGCGCTATTTAGTGCAGTTACTATCATTGTTAAAAAGTCCCCTTTAATAGTAATTTCCATTTTTCTTCTCATAGGGTTTTCACTGATGAGTTTGTATTCATCACTCGTTACGCCAAAGGAAATAAACGTTGAAAATTGCTACGTAGAGTGTAGGGTAACGGAAATTTTAAGCGATAGTTATGGAGAAAACAGATACATAGTTGAAGACCTAACCTTTGAAGAAGAAAGGTATTCTTCAAAAGGTCTATTAAAAAGCGAATGTCAATTTGAAATAGGGGATAAGGTTGTTTTAATCGGTGGAGTTGAAACGATAGAATATAAACCCTTTAATTCTTATTCTATGGCACGATACGCTAAGGGCATAAAGTATGAAATTAACGGAGAGCAAGGTGCCGTTATAGAAGATACTAAACTCAGGTGGTACGAATGGGCAAGATATAAGTTGAGGAAATGTTACGTTGATAGGTTAGGAGATGAAGATGCAGGTATTGCTTTAGGCTTAGTAATAGGCGACGTATCTTACGTTAGTCACGAAACGAATGAAGAAATGAGAGCAACGGGTGTTAGTCATATCTTTTCCGTTTCAGGTCTGCACGTAGGGTTTATGTGCGCACTCATATACGCATTGTTTAGATTATTCAAAGTCAACAAGAGAAAATCGTTAATAGTAGTAATAGCAGTGTTATTAGGTTACGGAATTTTAACGGGATTCCCCGTCGGTGTAGTGCGTGCCTCAATAATGAGTATCGTCGTACTTATATCCCTTCTTTTGATAGAAAGACACGACCCTCTTAACACGCTATCCTTTACTGCCATAGTGATACTATTAATTTCACCCATTGAACTCTTTAGTGTAAGTTTTCTATTAAGCATAGGAGCAGTGCTTGGAATAACCTGCTTTTACGAGCCCCTTAAGAATTTATGTAAGTGGGAAAACAAGATTTTGAGAAGGGTGTGGTTTAGCGTTGCAATGTCTATTTCTGCCAACGCATTCATAATACCCATATCAGCAAACTTTTTTGGAACGATGACGTTGTACTTTATCGTTGCCAATTTGCTCATTGTTCCGCTTTCTTCCATCATATATATGCTACTAATACCATTAAGCGTATTAACAATAATATGGGAGCCTTTAGGTATCCTAATTTCTCCACTTAGTTTCCCACTTATGGGCATAAGAATTGTTGGAGCGCTAATAGCAAATCTTCCGTTTGCAGTTTTAGAACTTAAATTTCCTATTGTTGCAGGAGTGCTTTACACGGTGGGTATGTTGGTGCTTTCAAGGTTCTATATGGGGTCAAAAAAGTCAAAAATTGCTCTCGCGGGCGCAAGTTTTTGCGCGTGCGCGCTTATATTTTTTATATTTTAGTTGTAAAATAAATTATAGTGTAGTATAATCACACTATGAAAGCCATTCAAAACGTTATAAAAGCCATTGATTTTAATGTAGAAGAAAGGGTAGGAAACGCCTTTTTCCTTTCAGGAGAGGACTCTTATTGGATTGACAAGGTGATAACGGCCCTTGTTTCCCTTTTGCCTGAGAGCGAAAGAGAGTATAACTACCACTCTTTTAGTGATATAAAGTCAATTGAAGAGGCGGAAACGGCTTTTACTTCTATGGGCTTTTTTGGAAGTAGGAGTGTGGTGGTAATTTCCGGTTACGGTGTTAAGAAATCTACTGCAAAAGCAGGTGCAAAGGAAAGTAAAGGTAGCGACAAAGAAACTAAACTTTTTGAAAGCATATTGAATGGTCTTGATGAAAACGTAATCTTAGTGCTTTATAACTCATCTATTTCACAAGCCTTAAAACGTTATTTCGTAGAAATAGATTGCTCAAAACTTGACGCTATAACGCTTAGGAGTTACGTCCCAAAAATTCTTGCGCCTAAGAAGATAGAAAACGAGGCTCTCTCTACTCTCGTAGAATACTGTAATCGTGATATGATGCAAGTGTCAAACGAGATAAAGAAGATAGTAGCGTATATGGGTAGTGCAAGCGTAATAACCAAAGAAATGGTGGAATTACTTGTTGCAAACACGGTTGAAAACGAGATATACGAACTAAGTAACGCAATAGCAGACAAGAACAAACTTAAGGCAATTGAACTCTTTGATAAATTTATTGCAAGGGGAGTGGAGTATTCATTCATACTTGGAATGTTGATAGGACAATATAGAAGACTTTTACATTGTGCCTTGTCAAAAAAGACGGATGCTGAACTTGCAGAAATACTCAAAATTAAAGAATTTGCCGTAAAGAAGTCCCGTCAAACGGCGCAAAAGTATGGCAAAGCAACGCTCAAAAATTGCCTTGATGAATTAGTAGACGCTGAATTTTCATTCAAGAGTGGTTTAACGAGTGATGAAACCGCAGTAAGGACTGCTATGGCAAAGTTGTTGACTAAATAGGAGAAAAGATGTTAGAAAAACTATTCCAAAAACTTAATAAAATACCTTCTTGGGTGAGCATAGTTGCATTAGTTATAGGTTGTGTTGTGGTAAACGTACCAAACCTTTTGACTTTTGATTCTTTCGTTGACGTTATGATTGAAAGCATTAAGCAAGTATATACTACACCCGTTGCAGTAACCATCACTCCTGCGTTTAAGTGGGTTACGGTTGCGTTTATGGTAGTTATATCCTACTTAGTAGTGGAACTTGTTGCACGTGGCGTATTTGGTTGGGCGGTAAGAAACCGTTACACTAATCGTGGCAAGAATTTTTATCTTGTATCCGTAAGATACGCTATGGCAATCGTTCAAACGATATACGGCCTATATTCTCTTCTTGCAGTATACGCACCTAACGTATACTACTATAGTGGAGAAATGGTGTTATTCCTTGTTCGTACGGCAGTTATAACTTTCGTTTATTATGGTATTAGAAAAGAGTGTGTAAACGATAAATTCGTTTTCAGTTTATATAATCGTTTATTTACGATGTATTTCATCTATAACGGTGCTTTTAATCTTCTAAACCTATTTACCACACTTTTAACTGCACCTATAAGTATAGGTGACGCCGTTTATTCAGCAGTATCAATAGTGATTATAGCAGGCGTTGTGGCCCTTCTATATTTCACCATTTACAAGAAACTTAAAAAAGAGCAAGAAGACGCAAGAAAGACTTTCGTACTTCCCCATATGACCGGTATGGGGTCTGACGATAGCAACGACCACGAAATTTTTAGAGGTTATGGAATGTAACCCTTAGGAGATAGGTATGATATTAGCATACACCTTTACAGCAAAGAGCATAGTAGACCTAATTGCCGTAATTGCGCTTATGGCAATTATTCTCGTTTTCTTCATTCGTAAGAAGAGTGTTAAACTTACTGCAATTTATCTTGTAGCAACCCTTTTCTTTGCGGCAATGATAGTTTTAGACGAACTATTCTACATTCCCGTTGCAAGGGCAGTGTCGGAAATTTTAATGATACTGCTTATAGTAGTAGCAGGTGTAGTATATCAATCTGATTTTAAGGTTGCCTTCTTTAATTTGACGCGTAACTATGACAAAAATGCCATCGTTGACAACGACCTTAGTGATGAAGAATTAAGAAAGGCTGTTGATGAAATCATCAAGGCTTGTCAAGCAATGTCCAAGGCGCGCACGGGCGCACTTATAGTTATAGCGCCTACTTCAATTGCCACTCACGTTTTAGAAACGGGCGTACAACTGGAAGCATTAGTTTCAAGCGTGCTATTAGAGGCTATCTTCAACACTCAAACTCAGTTCCACGATGGAGCAGTTATCGTTAAGGGCAACAAGGTGCTTGCCGCAGGCTGTTTCCTTCCCTTATCACAAAGCCAAACCGTTGCTAAAAACTTAGGCACGCGCCATCGCGCAGGCATAGGTATTACTGAAGAAACGGATATGCTAACCATAATCGTTTCAGAAGAAACGGGAATTATCTCAATTGCAAAGCACGGTGAGTTAAGAAGATTCGTTACCCCGGATAGACTTCGTGACATCCTTCACGAAACCCTAAAGATTAGTCCCCAAACTCGTATGAGAACACTAAAATAGGAGGCTTATGAGTACCGTAAAGATACCCAAAATATTAATTCCAAACAAAAGCGTAGATATGGAAAAGTGGGCGACGATTGCTTGCGACCAATTTTGTGCACGTCCAAAGTATTGGGATGAACTAACCGAATTAGTTGGAAAAGAGCCTTCCACGTTAAAACTCACTTGTCCAGAAATCTATCTTACTAAGGGCAACTTAGACGAGCGCATTAAAGACGTATGGCAAGAAATGGCAAGTTATCTAAACGACGGTATCTTTGATGAATATGAAAACTTCGTTTTAGTTGAGCGTGAAGTTGAAAATGGCAAGAAACGCGTCGGCATAATGGTTGCTATAGACCTTGATAAGTATAATTGGGAAAGAGTAAGGGTACCAATTAGGGCAACTGAAGGCACTATAGTTGAAAGGCTTCCGGTAAGAATCAAAATAAGAAAGGAAGCACCCATTGAACTTCCCCACGCAATCATACTTATTGATAATCCTGAAAAAGATATCATTGAGCCTATCTATGCAAATAGAGAAAATCTTAAGAAGATTTATGATTTTAATCTCAATATGGGTGGTGGTAGCATCAAAGGATACCTTATAGAAGAGGGCGAAAGTTTAATTAGAAAACTTGATGGGCTTCTTGATGAGGGTATACAAATTGAAAAGTACGGTGTAGATGCAGGCATACAATTTGCAGTTGGAGATGGTAACCACTCAATTGCAACGGCAAAGGTTATGTGGGAAGAATTGAAAAAGAGTTTGACCGAAGAAGAAAGAGAAAATCATCCTGCACGATATATGCTTGTTGAAATGGTAAACCTATATGGCGAAGGTATGGATTTCAAGCCCATTCATCGCTTGATATATAACCCAACGAAAGAATTTATCAGTGGTTTAAAAGAAACGCTTAACGGCGAGGGTAAATTAAAGATAGTTACCAAGGGCAGTGAAGAGTATATTTCTTGTCCAACTAAAGCAAGTTTAACCATAAGTGCAGTACAGAATTACGTTGAAAAGTATCTAAAGGATAATCCACAGGTGGAAGTGGAATACGTACACAATGAAGAACATCTTATGGATGCGTTAATGGAGTGTGACGGACTTGGTATAGTAATGCCTGATTTCCCCAATTCTGAACTTGTTAACTTTGTCGTTAACGTAGGTAATCTTCCTAAGAAGGCGTTTTCTATAGGAGAGCCTGAGCATAAAAGATACTATCTTGAATGTAAATCAATTATAAAATAAACTATATTACGTAGAGGTAAAATATGAAAGTTTGTAAATTTGGTGGCACTTCAATGGCTACCGCTAAGTCAATTTTAACTGTAAAAAACATTATTGAAAGTGATGCTGAAAGAAAGTTTGTAATAGTTTCTGCACCGGGTAAACGCTTTTCAAGTGATATTAAAATAACCGATATGCTTTACGGCGCATACGATGAAAAGGTGGAAACGGGTAGTTGTGCTTGCAAAATTTCTGCCATTCGCGAACGTTTCGTAGCACTTGCAAAGGAATTAAACGTTGACATTGATATGAACAAGTACGTAGATGAAGTGGAAGAAGGCATTAATAATTCTACTTCTCCAGACTATGCAGCAAGCCGTGGTGAATATCTTAGTGCTGTTATAATGAGTGCAGTGCTCGGTTTTGATATGGTTGATGCAGGGGATATTATTAAGTTCAAGCACGATGGCTCGTTTGATAGCGAACTTACCAATGATCTCGTTAAAAAGTATAAGAATAGTGCTAAAGGTATCGTTATACCAGGTTTCTATGGAAGAATGCCCAATAAAACTATTAAGACGTTTACAAGGGGTGGCTCAGACTTTACGGGTGCAATCATTGCTCGTGGCGTAGGCGCTAACGTATATGAAAACTGGACTGACGTAAACGGATTCTTAGTAACCGATCCTCGTCTTGTTGACAATCCCCGTCACATTGAAGTACTTAGTTATGAAGAACTTCGTGAACTTTCTTATATGGGCGCAGGAGTGCTTCACCCCGATTCAATTTTCCCCGTTCAAATTGACAAGATTCCAATTAATATTAGAAACACCTTTGAGCCTTCACACAAGGGAACTCTTATTCTTAGTTCCACAAATGGTTACGATATCCCCAAGGTAACGGGTATTGCAGGTAGAAAGGGCAACACCACAATTTCCTTAAAGAAGGCAATGATGAATGGTGAAATCGGTTTCTGCCGTAAGGTGCTAAGCGTACTTGAAAGATATGGTCTTAGCGTTGAACACGTTCCTACCGGCATTGACACTATGAGCATAGTGCTTTCAGAAAAAGGATTTAAAGGTCTTGATGAAAACAAACTTGTTGACGACATTCGTGGCGCAGTAAATCCCGACCATATTGAAGTAACCCACTCACTTGCACTTATTGCAGTCGTAGGACACGGTATGGCAAATAGTCGTGGTATAGCAGCAACCATATTTAACGCTCTATATAAAGCAGGTGTAAACGTAAGAATGATAGACCAAGGTTCAAGCGAACTTAACATTATCGTAGGTGTTGAAGAAAAGGATTATAACGCATCAATAAAGGCAATATACAACGCATTCTTCAACTAAAAAGAAAGAGCAATAAGATAAAATTAAAGCCTTGCGTTTGCAAGGCTTTTTTTTAATTTTCAATGAGTAATTCGTGGAGCAATTTGTAAGTTTCGGGCGCCGTATGATTCCAACTATTTCTAATTGCAATGGCAAGGGGACGGCTATCAACCACCATTTTAAGGTCAACGATAACTTTTGTCATATCTTGAATTTTTAGAGCAACGGTAAAACTACCGTCTTCGTTTCTAAAGTAGTCGGAAGTAAATTCTTGGCGTTTTCTATAAGAAAGTCTATTTTCTTTTAGGAATTCTTTAATTTCATTTTGGAGTGAAAGTGGAATTTCCTTATAAAAATAAGCAAGGCAATTTCTACCATCAGTAGTTATAGATAGTAGTGGACTATTTGAGCCGGGCGCGTTAGTCTTAGAAATAAAAGCGCTTGCAGTGAGTTCATTGATAACTTGCTTGCAGTAAAGGTAGGGTATCCAATTGTTATCGACACTACAAAGGGAGAGGAAAAGTTCCTCTGCAATCGGCATTTCGAATTTCTCTAAAATAAACAAAACCAGTAATTTGTTATTAGTACTTTCGTCGTTCATTATATTTCCTCTTTAAGTGTGCGGACTAAATTATAACATAATAAAAAAAATTTGTAATAAAAAAATTGAAAACCCCTTTGAAAAAAGAAAATCAAAGGGGTTAAATCAACTACATATTGTGGTGTGGATAACTAAAAATCACAAGGGCAAAAACTATACCTTAAAAGCAAGTATTCTCATAAAGGCGAAGGAAGAATCTTGTGCCGAGTAAAAGGCTTTCTACGCTTTGTCTTTCGTTAATTCCGTGTATTCTTGCACCGTCCTCAATAGTCTTTTCAAAAGGAGTAAAGCGATATACGCAGTTGGTTAGATTGTAATAGTGTTTAGCATCTGACGCCGCAATAAATGGATAAGGTGCTGCAATATAACCGCCGAAAACTTCTCCGATAGTTTGTTGCAAATCTTTGAATGCTTTGGTGTTAATATCACTTACGGGACTAGGGTCAATAGAGCCTTCAAGCATGGAAATTTTAACGTTTTTTCCTGCAATCTTTTGAATATAGGCTTTAACTTCTTCTACCGTTTCTCCGGTATTTATACGGCTGTTTATAGTGCCTGTTGCTACGGGTGCTAAGGTGTTAGGAGTATGTGCGCCCTTCGTTTGAGTGGGTGCAAGGGTAGTACGCATAAGGCCGTTTGTAAAAGGACTAACCAAACAAAGTACTGCTTTTAGTATGGGAGATAGTATATCTCTATTTACGAGTGCAAACTTAAAGCCGAAATTCATATGAGGTGCCATTGTTTTAAACATATCCTTAGTAGGCTTAGTCCAATAAGGTTTTCTCTTATGTTTTTCAATCTTATACATTGCCTCAGAGAGCATACCTACTGAAGTGCGTCTATCAGGAGCAGAACTATGTCCACCGTCTTTTTCCACTTCTAAGATATAATCAGCATATCCTTTTTCACAAGTGCCTATGAGTGCGACTTTGTTGTTTATGCCAAGAATTTTACCGTCAAGAATGGTACCGCCTTCATCTAAAACGTACTCAAGTTTAATACCTTTTGATTCAAGGTATTTACTAATTTCAAGAGCGCCGTAAGTACCCCTTAACTCTTCGTCGTGTCCAAAGCAAAACATAATAGTACGCTTAGGCGTTTTGCCGTCCTCAAGTAAAATTTCAAGCCCTTCAAGAGCAACAATCATTTGAGATTTCATATCTTGTGAACCACGACCGTAGATATAGCCGTCTTTAATAGAACCGCTAAATGGGGGAACCTCCCAGCCTTCTTGGGGTGCCGGAACTACGTCTTGGTGAGCAAGTATTGCACAGGGTAATAAACTTTCATCAGTGCCTTTCACGGTGTAAATTACGGCGTATTTATTGATAAGTGTTTTTTCTGCAATAGCCATAATTTGGGGATATGATTTTTCAAGATACGCTTGGTACTCGTAAAATACGGAGCCGTCCTCATCGTTGTCTTTTAGTGTAATGGTAGGAATTTGTACTGCACCTACTAAATGGTTTGCGACTCTCACAAGGTCAACGTCGTGTGGTTGATAGTTTCTATCTTCAAGTTTTGGTTTTTTAGTGAGCAAAGTGCGAATGAGCATAAAGAGAAAAAGTGCTACGACTAAACCGAGTATGCTATAACCTATAATTTCTAAAATCATTAGTGTATCCTCCTAATTGGATTATACATCTAAATGGACGAAATTGCAATAGCAATTAAGAAAAGGGTAGGCGATAAGGCGTAAATTTTAAACAGACAGACCACCCTAAAAAACTGACAAAAATAGGCAAAATATGCTAAACGAACGGAGTGAAAAGTTAGAAAAAGTCGTTTTTGGGGATAAATAGGCGGAAAATAGTAGCAAAAGGGTGTCGTGTGGGTAAATAGGGGGTAGTTATCCACATTTAGTGGAAAAGTTATCCACAATTTACCTACTTTGTCCACAAAAAATTGGGATAAATTTCCTTTAGAAACACACTTAATGTCATTTTGAGCATAAAAAATGCACCTTTTAATGGGTTTAGTATACCAATTTTACGCCAAATATTTTTTAACAACGTTTGTAACGTATGCTACAAATCAAAGTAGCACAAATGTTTGAGAGTATAGTTTTTTAGCAAAAATCAAAGAAAATAACGGAAAATTGCACCCATCTTGCCATCAATGAATTTCCCCTGCATATATCGGCAAAAAGTGAGTGCAAAGTGTAAATGTTGAGTAAAAGTTTAGGATATAATAAAGATTGTATTTCATACATAAGTTGACAACGCACGTGTGCGTGTTATAAAATATATGTAACTTTTTTAAGGAGAGCGGTATGCATATTTCAAGAGCATTTTTTAAACTAAGCGACCTTTTCAATCATCCATTGCGCAATTATAAGCGCTATCCCGGTGTAATAGTTGAAAGAAACCTTCGTTATTCAATGGCTCATAAGTTGGATAACAAGTTTGACGTATACTACTCACCAAAAGCAAAGAAAGGTCCTTATCCCGTATTGTTCAACATTCACGGTGGTGGATTTGTGCGTGGTGGAAAGCAATATCGTTCAGGTATTGCAAAGAGATTTGCATCTAAAGGTTGGTTTGTAGTTAACATTGACTATCGCCTTGCTCCATACGGCACCTTCCCTGCTGCTACGGAAGATAGTATACTTGCATTAAACTACGTAAACGCACTCAAGGACATATACGACCTTGACGTAAACAAAATCGTTATTACGGGCGACTCTGCAGGTGGATATTACGCTGCACACTTAGTATCGGCGATATTCTCGGAAAAACTTCGTATCTCTTTAGGTCTACCTGAATACAAGGGGGCAAAGCCTGCGGGCTTGTTAACCTTCTGCGCACCGTTTGACGTAATAAAGTGCTTTACGGCGCCCACTCCTTTTGATATTAGTGTTGATATCACCAACTGCGTATTTGGTACGCACTATCGTGATAATCAAATTCCTACGGAATTCCCCTTTAGGGACGAGGACGTAAATATTTTGCGTTTAGTAAATGAAGATTGGTGTAAATGTATGATTATTGCAGCGCAAAACGATGGTTTCTGCGGTGGTCAAATTGAAGATATGTTACTTGCATTAGAAAGAAAGGGAGTGGAATACGACTACTTTATTGCAAGGGCAAGAGGAGATAGTCACTGCTCTCACCTATTACCATTTATGAAAGGCACCCCTGCAATTATGGCAAAGGC
>JAZQVF010000036.1:0-7054 GCA_045631675.1 Candidatus Stercoripulliclostridium sp. | reverse complement strand
TGGAGGTAATATGGCATTAAGAAGAAGAGGAAGAGGTACCAAGGCTATTGCTATTATAAGCAGTATACTTTGCGTGATTTTGTTTGCACTTTGTGCTGTTGTAGCAATTGACGTAATTGCATACAAAGAAAACGTAAGAATTGCTGAAGGATACGAATACGTAGGCTCTCGCCTAACTCCCGTTATGGAAGACGGTGTTTATACTTTTTATACCGATGAAGAATTCAAAATCTTGCAACTCACCGACGTTCACATTGGCGGTGGCGCATTTAGCATTGGCAAGGACAGAAAGGCTCTTGATGCAGTTGCAACGCTCATTAAGAGAGTAAAGCCTGACTTAGTAGTTGTTACGGGCGACATCGTATACCCAGTACCATTCCAATCAGGCACCATTGACAACAGACGTGAAGCAGAACTTTTCATTTCTTTAATGGATACTCTTGGAGTATATTACGCAGTATGCTTTGGTAACCACGACACCGAAGATTATTCACTTTATCGTCGTGACGACCTATATAACCTTTACAAGAGCAGTAAGTATTGCCTCATTGACAGAGCAGAAAACGTTGACGACATAAATTACGCAATCAACGTAAAGAATTCAAGTGGTATCATTACTCAAACCCTATATATGATGGATACGCACTCATACGTAACCGGTTTTATTGATGAGTACGACGGCTTACACGAAAACCAAATTGCTTGGTATGAAAGCGAAGTAAATCGTATGAATAACATTAACAAGGCAATTGATGCTAATGCAGAAGTAGTAAAGAGTCTCGTATTCATTCACATTCCACTTCGTGAGTATGAAACTGCATGGGAAGAATATCGTGCCAACGGTTATAAAGATACTGAAAACGCAAAGTACTACTATGGTGTAGCAAAAGAAACCGATGAAAAGGTATGTTGCTCAGTACCTGAAGATAGATTCTTTGAAACAGCCCTTGCACTTGGCTCCACCCAAGGTGTATTCTGCGGACATGACCACACCAACATTTGGTCAGTGGAATACAAGGGCATTCGCCTTACCTATGGTATGAGCATAGACCACCTTGCATACTTTGGCATAGAAAACGAAACCGAGCAACGTGGTGGCACGATAATCACCATCTCTCCCGAAGGCGCAATGGAAATTGAGCAAACAAGACTCGTTGGATAAAAACTTAGTACGGATATATGGGGCAAGCAGATGCTTGCCCACATTTATAGAACACATATAAGTTATGAACTCTATTCGTTTTAACATATTATTAAAAGCAATTAATGAAGGTAATGATAGTGCACTCAAAGAGGTGTACGGCTATTATTTGCCTAAAATTATTATGCACGTTAAAACAAAATTTCCAACAGTTTCGCCTGATGATGTGGCACAAGATTTCTTTTTTTGGTTAACAAGCGCAAAGAGCTTGCCATACGTAAGGTACCCGACCTCTTGGGTTTATGCGGTTTGCGACAATTATGCCAAAAAGTATCTTTTCAAAGAGGTTTTAGTGGACCAGTTGGAGATAACCGGTGACGTTGATTATTATGAGAATGAAATTGTTTCAGGTGTTGCGCACGAAATGCTTTACTCTTTAGATGATGACATTAGCCGCAAAGTAATGTATTTGTACTACTGGAAAGGATATAACTTACGTGAAATTTCCGACTTGTTGCACGAAAACAAGTCCACAATAAAGCAGAAACATGCGAGGGCAATAAAAAAATTAAGGAAAAAAATTAAAAAGTTGTAGCCAAGAGGAAATTTAGACACACTTTAATATGGAGGTGTCTAAAAATGAAAGCTAAAACGTATGAAAAGACCACTTTAGTAATAGTTGCATTTTTATTGATTATTGCAACGTCAATGAGCTTAGGACTCGTAGCAAATAGTGATAAGGTTGCTCAAGCTCAAGTAGAAGACGAGTATGACGTAGTTTTCTACGAAACCCTGTCTGTACTTACACCAACGTCATTGGATGGTTTAGGTTGGAATCGTAGTGTAATTTATGATCTTTCCTTGTGTGCGTTGGGGTACGTATATGATTTTATAGGGGAAACCGTGCAAGGATATGCCATTCTTATTGAGGATAGAAATGGAATATCGTTAGTAGAGATGGCGTTTGATGAAGCCAATCCTTA
The DNA here is from genome assembly GCA_045631675.1 of Candidatus Stercoripulliclostridium sp. GTDB lineage: Bacteria > Bacillota > Clostridia > Christensenellales > DTU072 > Stercoripulliclostridium_A. Next base: position 4,930 of record JAZQVF010000036.1, on the reverse strand, counting down.
TGAAGGTGCCGATGGCTTAAACGTCTACTTAACGTCGTTTACTTATGCTAACTACGTTAATGGTTTCTATAACCTTGCAGGATTATTGTTGACGGAAGAGCAACTAAAAGATCTTTATCCCAACCATCACCGTGGGTTATCTACGTTAACCCCAGTGCCATATGAAATCAACTATGTAAGCAAGACGGAAACGGAATACAGCTTGGCAAAAAGGATTCCTAGTTATTCAACGCCAATTGGCTTTGAAAATACTTGTGCTGTTGTCGCTGGTACAAATTTAATTGCGTACCATGATAGATTTGCAACCAATTTGATTGCAAACTATACGCCGGGTAGTAGTATGGGAGCAATGTACCTTTATAAAACACAGAACGACACTATAAACGCACTACATAATCAATTGTATGTAGATATGGGGACAAACACGTCTGGTGTCGGAACCACGGTTTCACAATTTATGGCAGGAATGAATACCTATTGTACACGTCAAGGTTATACTGCAAGCTTTAGTCGTTGTGATACGAATGGCGCGTTGAATTGGCAAAGTGCAAAGGTACATATAGATGGTGGGCGTCCACTCGTTTTGTTTACCTATGAAGTTGAAATTTCTAACATAGAGGAACGAACAAATGTAGATTATTACGATGCCTTTTATGGAAATGAAAGTCATACATTGGTAGCTTTTGGATATAGAGAGGTTGAATATATCCGAAGTGACAATTCCGTTCAAAGTGCAAAATATCTTTATGTTGCAACGGGAAACAATCAGATTACAAATGGATATCTGAACGTAAGCAATAACTTTAACCTTTACGAGGCATATGCAGTAAGCATACAATAAGGAGATACAAATTTGAAAAAAGACAAGAAACTGCAAGCATATGCAGACAAAACAATGGAACAATATAAAAACGAAGACCTTTTACACAAGCTCCTTGCCGTGCAAGAAAGCAAAAGAAAGGAAAAGGTTAAGTTCTATAAAACCAAACAATTCAAGACGGCTTGCGTTAGCTTTGCAAGCATAGTTTTAGTGGTAGCAATCACTCTTTGCGCAATCTTTTTACCACCCAAAGGCAACGATGTTGAAGATTTGCCCCCCGTTAACAACGAGCAAATCCAAGGTGGAGACGTTCCCACGATGCCACAAGAACCAATTGTACCACCGGTAGAGCCACCCATTGACGTAACACCCACTCCACCAACCTTCGGGTCGTCTTTTGGTTTCGTTTCAAAAACATGTTCATTGGAAGAAATTGTTACAGCATTTCCGCAGTTAAGCTTTGTGGAAGAAAGAGTTACAAGTGCATTTATTGTTTTTGATCCAGTGTCTGAATTGGATATAAACTATTTTGTAAACTTGGAAAGTGAAGATGGGCTCGCAAGTTGTATTCTCTATATAATGATTGACCCATATTATAATCCGATTAGAAATAGAACAAATGCAACTTTGCAATTGTTGGGCAAAGAGTTTGAAGTAAATATAGAAACGGAAGATTGTGGTGACGGTATTTATTGTCACACAGCATATGCTGAATATTTAGAAGGTGACGTGCGCATGCAAATTAAGGAGTACGTGGAGTTATCACTGTCGGAAGAAAACAATTTTAAATCTTTTGTGGAATCCATAGTTTCAATAGAAGAATAAAAGAACAAAATTCAAACCAATTTTAAGCCAGTCAAGAGGACTGGCTTTTTGTTTTAAAAAAAATTTTCAAAAATTTGTAGCCAAAATCGTTTTTTTTAGGCACTTATAAAGTGAAGGGGGCAAAAATGAGAACCTCGTAAAATTGGGCAAGGCTAAGCCTAATCCCAATGAGGTGTTTTGCCAAACAAAATAGTAACAACCTAAAACAACACACAAAAAGGAGGTCAGATATGGCTAAAAACAAAACTTATTTATTTATTATTTTACTTATAGCAATTTTTGCTAGTGTTTTAGTGGCACAAACAACCATAGCAAATGCTGAAACAGCATATTCTTTCAATGTAGAAACTAATGATGAGGGATATACTATCACTGGTCTTTCTGGTCCAGTGGCAAGCAATACAAATATAGAAATACCTGAAACCATAAATGGTATTCCTGTTACAAAAATTGCAGCAGGTGCATTTAAGAATGCAGCCATGGCAAGTATAGGGTTTCAGGGCACAAACCTAACGGAAATAGGAGCAGGGGCTTTTTTGGACTGTCAAAATCTTGTAGGAATAGCTTTCCCTGCAAATGTGGCAAAAATTGAAGCTAATACTTTTTCAACAAACACTCCAGACATCATTGCTTTGCAACCGACATTGTTAGTCTCCGCACCAGGTGTAAACGTAACGGAAATTAGTGGGTATGCTTTTGCTTTTCGTCCTATAATGCAAGGATCCAAAATCCCTTCTTCTCTCCGAAAAATAGGCTTTGGTGCATTTGCGGAGTGTAGTTTTCACGAAAGTTTCTATTTCCCTCAAAATAATCAACTAGTTGAAATTGGTAGCAGCGCTTTTAGTGGCACCAATATTAAAACATTAGTTCTTCCAGCAAGTATTACTACAGTGGGTCGTTGGGCGTTTAATTGTTGCGATAGCTTAACACTATATGTAGAACATAATAGCAAACCCTCAGGTTGGTCAAGCGATTGGAACAACTCCAACCGTCCCGTAATATGGGGTTGTACTCTTTCAGCAGACAAGTCTTACGTTGTTTCAGTGAATAAGACGGATAGTAGCATTTCCAACGCAAGTGCAACGGGTGGAATCACGGCTCCATATAGAGAGGACTACACCTTTGGTGGTTGGTACACAACATCTGACTTTAGTGGTACACAGTACACGGACATTACTCAAGCACCAAACGGCACCTTGTATGCTAAGTGGACGGAAAAGTCTTGCGTAGCAGAGGGAACAATGGTTACCCTTGCAGATGGTAGTGAGGTAGCAGTAGAAAGCTTAAGTGGTAACGAACAATTACTCGTATGGAATTTGCTAACCGGTAGCTATGACGTTGCACCAATACTCTTTGTTGATTGTGACGAGCTAAGTAGCTATAGAGTAATAGAGCTTACATTCAGTGATGGAACAGAGGTAAAGGTAATAGATGAACACGGATTCTGGTGTTATGAGTTAAACGAATACGTATATTTAGATGAAAATGCAAGCAACTACATAGGATATCATTTCAACAAGAAGAGTGGGGATAGTTATACCTCGGTAACTCTTGTTGGAGTAGAAATATACTATGAAACCACAAGAGCATATAGCCCGGTTACGTACGGACACCTATGTTACTTTGTAAATGGAATGTTGTCTATGCCCGGAGGAATAGGTGGACTCTTTAATATCTTTGAAGTGGATTCTACAACAATGAGCTATGACCAAGAGGCAATGGAAGAAGATATAGAGGAATACGGCTTATATACCTACGAGGAGTTTAGCGAGGAGATAGTGGCTATACCCGAAGAAATCTTTAATGCCTTTAACGGAGCATACCTAAAGGTAGCGATAGGAAAGGGACTAATAACGGAAGAAGAGATAGTAGACTTAGCCGTAAGGTATAGTGAGTTTTTCTAAATTGGGTATATATTGACAATAAAAATAATATTTGTTATATTATAAAAGGATATTTATTTTGCTTTAGTGTAACCGAGAGATTTGAATTTTTGAAAATAGGAGGTTATTATGCGTAAGAAAATGAATTTTTCACAAAAGTTTATTATCGTATTTTTAATTATTGCCGTTGTAGCAAGTGGTGCCGTTGCATTTTTGGCATACGACTATTATAACGTTGAAGAGGTTAATAATCGCTTAGAAGGAAAGACTTATGACGCTCTCCTTACAAGCGTAGAATTAACTCAAATGGAGTCTTTGTTTGCTAAAGGCTTTGACCCTTTGATGCCAAGCCTTGCAAGTACGCAAGAGGGAAGATTTAAGAAGGTCGGCGATTGGTTTGCGACAATGAATAATCCCGAAAAAGACGTTACTTCTACCTCTACCTTTGAGTCGTATGCTTTAACCGTTTTAGCAGAATCTCCATTTGTTAAACCCGAAAACTATGGCTTAACTCGTGAAGACGTCAGCGGATGTGCAAACCCACCCCTTTGGTGGTGCGATGATTATTTTGCTTTAAATAATCAGCCTGACAAACAAGCAATTATGGAGGCTTGGGACCCAAGCGGGGAAAATGAGCAATTTTTTGGACAGTTTCTTGTAAATGGACTAATACAAGAAGAAAAGTTTTTCCCACTGGAAAACCAAAACGTTGCAGATACACATAACCTTGTTAGGTGGTCTCCAACGAGTTACGTGACCTATTCTGCATATAGTAGAAGGATTGCAAGAGACGTTGAAGGACAAAAATATCCAGTAAGCGAAGGCTTGTTTGCAAAAGAAACAAGCAAGGTTATGGAACTTAAAGGCATAAAGGTAGATGGTGTTGCCGTAACGCTTTCAATTTGTGAATACCTATCAAACGATGAAAAAATTAAAGAAAGCCTTGCATATCACGTTGTGCCAGGCTTTGGCAACGTGCTTGATGACGATATCCCTTTCTTTGGTGGATTAGGTAAAGAACTTTACAACGGCAAGGAAGACGTACTTTACACTATGATTAGTGCGAAGTTTAAAGTTGACGGCATCAATTATGAAATTGCCTTCCCATTCGTGCCAAGACTTTATGATCCAACTGCTGGTTATGGTAGCGAAGAAAGCGCAGACTTTGCAAAACTTTCAACCATAGCAAACAAGTCTATGACCTACTTAGTAACCGAGTTTTTGAACGCTAACAAATAGGCGAAAAGTTTGCACTTCGTTCTAAGTGTGGCTATTCTTAAGTTTGAACTATTTCTCCCTTAAACAAAGTTTATGTAAAACGCGATTATTTAGATGAAGAACGCGAAAAAGGCGAATTTACGAAAGGTTGCTGTAGTAGACCTACTGCGCCTTAAGTAAATTC
>JAZQVF010000035.1:0-14081 GCA_045631675.1 Candidatus Stercoripulliclostridium sp. | reverse complement strand
CCACGCTATTTAATGGGTGTTGGTAGTGCAGACTGCATTGTGGAAGGTGTAATTAGGGGCATTGACATGTTTGACTGCGTTCTACCCACAAGAATTGCAAGAAACGGTACGGCAATGACGTTTAAGGGCGACCTAACCATAAGGAATGCAACCTATAAGGATGATTTCACGCCCGTTGAAGAGGGTTGCGATTGCTATTGCTGTCGTAACTATTCAAGAGCATACGTGCGTCATTTAATTAACACCGATGAAATTCTTGGTGGAAGATTACTATCAATTCACAACATTCACTTCTTACACAGGTTAACTGCTAAAATAAAAGAAGCAATATGGAATGATAGGCTACTTGACTTTAGAAATGAAATGATGTCCGATTATAGAATTAAATAGTAATTCGGCATTTTTCAAACACTTTCACCTTATTTTAATAAAATTATAAAAAAATAGGGTTGCAAAATTATTGATACTATGGTATGATACCAAAAGAATAAGACAATTAAGGAGTATTTATGTTTAATTTATTAGCAGATTCAAACGGCGGACAAAGCTGGGTTATGATAGCAATTCTTGGTGTTTTCTTCGTAATTATGATCGTTATGACCGTTATCCCACAAAGAAAGCAAAAGAAAAAAATGCAAGATATGATGAATAGCATCACCATCGGTGATAAAATTATGACTATTGGTGGATTCGTTGGCACCGTTACTGAAATTAACACTGATAACGACCGTTACACCATCAACGTTGGCACTGAAGAAAACCCTGTAAACGTTGTTATCGTAAAGAACGCTATTCGTTCAAAACTATAATCATTATCTAAAACTTAGGCTCACCAATATGGTGAGCCTTTTTTTATAATCTTTTTCCGGTGTTAACGGCAACTATCCCTGAAATAATACCCATAACCGTACCAAATATTAAATCTATATAATTAAACGTGCTCTTTAAATTTCCACCTAATATCAAGAAAATGAAAGTTGATAGAAGGGTGTAAATTATACCTATAAACAAGCCTTTAAACGCTCCGTTTTGCTTAATTTTAACGCTTAGTATAACACCAATAAAAATACTTAATACTTTTATAACTTGATTTATTGGCATTATAATATCGGTTGATACGTCTACGAGTTTAATAACAATTCCAAATATCAAAACTAATATTAGCGAAATTATTAGTGCAAATAAACTTCCTTTAATAGTTTCCTTTAAAAAAGTCTTATCAATCCTTATTTTCTTTAAATTTATGTCTTTAATGCTCATTTTTACTCCTCAATAGAATTTATGATAGATATTTTAATATATGACTTGCAATTTTTTAATTTCGTATATATAATATAAGCAATAAAACAATTTTTGGAGGCTCCTTATGAAGCATATCGAAATAGTAACTAAGAAATCACTTTGCAAAAACCATGAAATCGGTTGTGGCGAATGCCAAGCAAGTTGCCAATCTGCTTGCAAAACTTCTTGCACCGTTGGTAACCAAGCATGCGCTAAAGAAGAAAAGATCAACAAGACCATCAAGAACCAAGACTAATATCTTCAATTACAATGGTTCATACTTTCACATATAAACATAACGGAAAGCCGTTATATTTTCTGTGGGATATTGAAAGCGGCAGTTTACTAAGCGTAGACTATGTCGCTTTTTTGTGTGCTAAGAAAAGATATAATAACGAACTTTCTGAAATAGAAGAAAAAGATTTTACTAATCTTTCTTCAAGCGATATTGAAGAGATTTCCGCTGATTACGATGCCCTTGAAAAAGACGGGGCTCTTAATGCTAAGCCACAATACACTTCTTTCAATAAAAGTTATAAACATTTAAAAGCAATGTGCTTGCATATTTGCCACGACTGCAATATGCGTTGTGAGTATTGTTTTGCTAACGAAGGAACGTATAATACTGCTCGTAATTACATGAGTTTAGAAGTCGGTAAAAGGGCTATAGATCTTTTAATTAGAGAATCTGGCATTAAGAAGAATTTAGAAGTAGACTTCTTCGGCGGTGAGCCTTTAATGAATCTTGACGTAGTTAAAGGTATCGTAGATTATGCTAAGGTTGAAGCAGAAAAAGCAGGAAAAAGGTTTAGTTTTACAATGACAACCAACTGCTTGCTATTAAACGATGAAAATATCGCTTGGCTTAATGAAGAAATGGACAACGTCGTTTTATCAATAGATGGAAGACGTTGCGTACATGACGGAGTTAGAAAGTCTCCAACCGGAAAGCCTAATTTTGACGTTGTTCTTAAGAATGCAATTAAATTCAAAAAGGTAAGAGGGGATAAGAAATACTACGTTAGGGGTACCTTTACTGCTAAAAACCTTGATTTTAGTGAAGATATTCTTTTCCTTAACGACCAAGGTTTTGACCAAATCTCAATTGAACCCGTAGTCCTTCCAAACGACCATAAACTTGCAATAAAGGATGCAGATTTAGAAAAGATTTGTGAAGAATACGACAAACTTGCTGAAAGTTATATTGAGCGCAGAAAAGGGGAAAAATGGTTTAATTTCTTCCATTATATGATAGATTTAGACCATGGTCCATGTGTGAATAAGCGCCTAACAGGTTGTGGCGCTGGTACCGAATACGTGGCTGTTTCTCCTATTGGCGAAATTTACCCTTGTCACCAATTCGTTGGTGAAAACGAGTACCTGATCGGCTCTGTCTTTGAAGGAATTCAAAATGAAAGCATAAGAGAAAGGTTTGCAAAAAATACCGTTTTAGCGAAAGAACATTGCACTGATTGCCCTGCAAAATACTATTGTGGTGGTGGATGCGCTGCTAACGCTAAGAACTTTGCCGGTAAAATTGAAGGTCAATTTGAACAAGCCTGCATATTGACCAGAAAACGTCTTGAAAATAGTTTGGCTATTGCTTACGTAGAAAGGCAAGAAAACTAAACAAAAACCAAAAATAGGGCGGTCGTTTGACCGCTCTTTTTTGTTGTTTTCTATTTAAATTATTAATAATATATTATAAATATTATTGACTTTATTTTTTATAAGCCTTATAATAATTGGGACTAATGCTTAGGAGGCATATTCGTGAGTAAAACCAAATCAATAATCATATTGGTCATCGTAGCCGTTTTAGTAATCGGCTTGGCCCTTTTGATTTTCCCACTCAACGGTCAAGACTCATTCAAGATCGGTAATTCTAACTATGATTTTTATTGGGTATCTAAGAGTATCAAACTCGGCCTTGACCTTGAAGGTGGTATGTACGTTGTATACGCAATGGATCTTGAAAACATTGATCCTGATCAAAGAGATTCTGCCGTAGAAGGCACAATTTCCAACCTTGAAGCTCTATTGTTCTCTAAGGGCTACACCGAAGCAACCGTTACCCGTCAAGGTAATGATAAACTACGTGTTGAAATTCCTTCAGTTGACGATACCGAATCTTTAATGGCTCTTCTTGGCGAACCTGCTGATCTCCAATTTAAGGATGAAAGTGGCAACGTTGTTATTGAAGGCGGAAAACACCTTGAAGATGCAAGCGCTGTTTTATACGATGCAAGTTACGCAATTAGCCTTAAGTTCAACGATGAAGGTACTGCAGCATTTGCAACCGCTACTTCCGCTAACGTTGGCAAAAAGATCTCCATCTACATTAACGGTGAAGAAGTTATGGCACCTACCGTAAACACCGCTATTACCGATGGTAACGCTATTATCACTGGTAATTACACCCAACAACAAGCTAATGAGATGGCAATCAAACTTAAAGCAGGTACTTTTGCTGTTAAACTAACCCCTGAAGAAAACTCAACCATTTCTGCAACACTTGGTCAAGATGCTCTTAAGAGTAGTTTGCTCGCTGGTGTAATTGGTCTTTCAATCATTATCCTACTAATCATCGCTATTTATAGACTTAACGGTATCGTTGCAGCAGGTTCACTTCTTATCTATACCGTAATTATGTTCTACGCATTGGCTATCGTACCTTGGGTACAACTTACCCTTCCTTCAATTGCAGGTATTATCCTTTCAATCGGTATGGCAGTTGACGCTAACGTAATTATCTTTGAAAGAATTAAGGATGAAAGACTTAATGGTGGTAAATCAATTAGATCTTCCGTTCAAACCGGTTTCAAGAAATCTCTTGGCGCTATCCTTGACGGAAACATCACCACTATCCTTGGTGCTATCATAATGATTATCTTTGGTGCAACCAGCATTAAGAGTTTCGGTATTACTCTATTAATCGGTATCATTATTTCTCTATTCACCGCACTCTTTGTAACAAGATTACTTGTTAACATCTGCTTATCTTTCAACGAAGAAAGTGATGCTCTTTATGGATTGCGTCGTAGAAGTGTTGATTTAGAGGAGGGCAAATAATATGAAAAAGAACATTAAACTCCCAAATCTTAACAAATTAAAGATTTTCCGTAATAAACTTTACTGGTTTATCGTTCCAATTACTATCATTTTCGTTGCTCTTATTTGTGGTACCGTTTATAGCACTGAAGGCAATCAATACGACGGCTTTGCTAACATAGGTATTGACTTTAAAGGTGGTACCGTGCTTACCGTTCAAGTAGATGGTGCTGATATTCAAGGCTCTGAAAGAGATGCTACTATGGAAATCATCAAGAGCGTTGTTGATGCTCACGGTGCAGTAATTTCTACTGACCAAAATAGTGGTGCTAACGCTATAGTCGTTCGTTATCCAAACTCTATTAATGGTCAAGATTACAACCAATCAGATAAGACTGAAGAAATGATTTCTATCAACAATAGTATTATTGCTGACGTTGAAGAAGCACTTAGTGCAAAATACAACAATGCAAAAGTTATTGCTAACGCTGAAATGATTAACGCAACGGCAAGTGATACTCTTATCAATAAAGCACTTCTTTCAGTTGGTATCGCAATGCTCGTTATGCTTATCTATATCGCTATTAGATTTGACTTCTTCAGTGGTATTGCAGCACTTTGCGCATCATTCATTGATATCATTACGATGCTTGCACTCGTTATTATCTTCCGTATTCAAATCAATAGTTCACTTATCGCAGGTCTTATTACCGTTGTTGCATATTCAATTAACAACACCATCGTTATCTTTGACCGCGTTAGAGAACACAAGAAAGAAGCAAAAGACGGAAGAATTATCGTTGGCAATTTGGTTGATGATTCAGTTAACGAATGTTTCACGAGAACCTTCCTTTCATCATTCACAACCCTTATAACCATTACCATTCTTGCTTGTTGGGGTATTAAGTCACTTACTGATTTCGCACTCCCAATTATATTCGGTATTATGAGCGGTTTCTACTCATCATTGTTCCTTGCTCCTTCAATTTGGGGTATGCTAATGGAACTCAAACATGGTAAGAATAAGAAGGCAAGAAAACAAGCTTATAAGAAGTCAAGAAGATAAATTAAAACTCAGAAAAGGCTCGCTTGCTTGCGGGCTTTTTTTGAATGTTAAATTGGATAAATATGTTAGAAAATTATAATAAAAACTTAATTAAAGAGCTTTCAATAAAAGTCGGGCTTAACGAAGTATTAACTGATATTCTCGTAAAGCGCGGTTTTAATGACGAGCAAAAATTAAAAGAGTTTTTAGAGCCAAAACTTTCTAATCTTATTGATCCTTATATCCTTTCAGGAATGAAAGATGCTGTTGATACTCTAAATAAACATATTGAGAGTGGTAAAATATTAGTCTTTGGTGACTATGACTGCGATGGAATAGGAGCAAGTGCAATTTTATATTTGGCACTAAAAGAACACGGCGCTAAGGTTGACGTTTTTATTCCTACACGCGTTGAAGATGGCTACGGACTTTCTGAAGGAAGTTTAAAACGTGCTATTGATAATTTTTCTCCATCCTTAATTTTGACAGTAGACTGCGGAATCGGTTCAGTTGAAGAAGTACAATATGCAAAAGATAGTGGTATTGAAATCATCGTAACCGATCACCACGAGCCAAGAGAAATTTTACCTAATTGCACGATAGTAAATCCTAAAATACAAGATAACGCACCTGAACTTTGTGGTTGCGGGGTTGCATATATGCTTATTAGAGCATTATACGGTGATAAATATTCTGAGCAATTCTTAGATATTTGCGCTATCTCTACCATTGCAGACCTTGTACCACTCGTTGGTGATAATAGAATTATCGCAAGTGAAGGTTTAAAAAGACTTTCAAACGGTAACCAAAGAATAGGAATAAAAGCATTATTAAAAGTTTCTTCACATAAGCCGTTTTTACCAGTAACAAGCGCTGACGTTGCATTTAAACTTGCGCCTCGCCTAAACGCAAGCGGAAGGCTTTCAAGTGCAGAGAAATCGCTTAGACTACTTACAAACGATAATTATTTTGAATGTAAATTATTGGCTGAAGAATTAGAAGCCGAAAATAGACAAAGACAAGAACTTTGTTCTCTTACCATTGCTGATGCAAGGAAACAGTTACTAAATTACGACCTTGTAAATAATAGGATTATAGTTTTACAAAACGATCAATGGGAGGGTGGTGTAATTGGCATCGCCGCTGCAAAAATTGCAGAAGAGTTTCATAGACCAACAATTTTATTTGCCAATAAAGACGATATTTTAAAAGGCTCTTGTAGGTCAATTTCAGGCATAAACATTCACGAGGTATTGTTAGGCGCAGAGGAAAGTATCATTCAATTTGGAGGCCATCAAATGGCTGCAGGCTTAAGCATAAAGCCTGAAAATCTTGAATGGTTTATTTCATTATGTAATAAGTATATAATTGATAACTACGATGATGAATTATTTAAACAATCATTTGATAGTGATGCAACCATTCCTTTTGAAGATATTAATTTGCAATTTGTAAATCAATTAAAGAAACTTGAGCCTTTCGGAATGGGCAATAATAAGCCTACGTTTAGCGCTATTGTAAAAGCATTGCCTTTTGAAAGGATAAAGAAATTAAACCACGTTAAATGTAAAATTTCACCATCAACTGAAATCGTAGCGTTTAATGAACTTGACAATATTGAAACTTTACGTGGCAATATGTCTAAGACAATATACTACAACCCAGACAAAGAGAGTTTTATGGGCAAAGATAGTGTAAGATGTACTTTTAAATCAATGGTTGTTAATGAAATTTTACCCAGTGATTCAGAAATATTGCTTACACTTGCAGAAAGATATACTCTAAAACCTGAGGACACTAAGGAAAAATTTAATAGATTTGCTCCTGACAACCTTTTTGGACGTCTAATTATTACCTGGTGCAAAGATACTTATATGGATTTGATAGAGAAGTATCCTAATTACGATAGGGCACTTAACTATCTTTCTTCTTCAAATCCCTATAATACCATTCTATTGGCACCAAAAGGCATCAAAAACTTCGCATATTACTCAGAAATTGAAATATACGATAATCCACCTCAAAGTTACGTTAAGGTATTAGAAAGTCAATGCTCTGCTAAAATTAAAGTACACGACAACTACTTTGTATTAAAAGGAAATAATAAATTACCGACAAGAGATTCCCTTATTAAAACATATAATTATATAAGGAATGCTTTTAGTGGTAAAGAAAGTGAAAAAGTTGTTGATATGTACTACAAATGTACTCAAGAAGGATATCCTTATGATTTCGTTGAATTCGTACTTGGGTACTACGTATTATTAGAGTTGGATATTATTAATATTAAGGATAATATCGTTGAATTCAGTAAAGAGAAAAAAGATTTAAATAAATCAGAAATTCTTAAATTATTCGGGGATCAGACATGTTAGCACAAGAATTTTTGAAAAAATGCAAATCAACCTATAGTGAAGGCGATTTTGCATTAATATCTTACGCATTAGAATATGCTACAAAATGGCATACTGGTCAACTTCGTGCATCAGGCGAGCCTTATATTAATCATCCAATCGGTGCGGCGCTCACTCTTGTTGAATTAAATATGGATACTTCAAGCGTTTGTGCAGCCCTTCTTCACGACGTTATAGAGGATACTGAGTGCGATGCGCTTGATTTGAAAAAGAAGTTTGGTGAAGAAATATATAACTTAGTTGAGGCAGTAACTAAACTTTCAAAACTCAAATACAAATTCAACTCAAGAGAAGAAGAGCAAGCGGAAAACTTACGCAAACTTTTCTTTGCTATTTCAAAAGATTTACGTGTATTATTTATAAAATTAGCAGACAGACTTCATAATATGCGTACTCTTGAAAGCCTATCTCCTGAAAAACAAAAGCGTATTGCTCAAGAAACACTGGATATTTATGCACCTATGAGCGCAAGACTTGGTATATCTCAAGTTAAATGTGAACTTGAAGATTTATCAATGAAATACCTATATAACGATGCTTATCGCTATTTAGCAGGGGAACTTGACCAAAAGCGTCAAGAAAGAATGCAATACGTTAAAAGAATTGCAGATGAAATTCAAACTGAACTTGATTCAGTAAACATTAAAGCAGAAATTAAAGGTAGACCAAAACATTTTTATTCAATTTATAAAAAGATGGTCAACCAAAATAAGACTTTAGACCAAATTTACGACCTTATTGCAGTACGTGTTATCGTAGATGACGTAAAGGATTGCTACACAGTACTTGGCATAATTCACTCAATGTGGAAACCCGTACCCGGAAGGTTTAAAGATTATATAGCAATGCCTAAGCCTAATCTATATCAATCTTTGCACACCACAGTAGTTTCCAATTTCGGTCAAATATTTGAAATCCAAATTAGAACTCACGAAATGAATAGGATTGCTGAGTTCGGTATTGCTGCTCATTGGAAATATAAAGAGGGTAAAACTACTCCTAATGCCGATAGCGACCTTGACAAAAAGTTAAGTTGGGTAAGAGAAGTTATGGAATCGGAAGAGGACATTAACGACTCAAAAGAATATCTATTTACTTTTAAAAATAGTATAGTTTTAAATGAAATATACGTATTTTCACCTAAAGGCGAAGTATTTGACCTACCTATGAATGCAACGCCCGTTGATTTTGCGTACAAAGTCCACAGTCAAGTTGGCAACAAATGTATTGGCGCAAAAGTCAACAATAAAATGGTTCCATTAAATACTCCCTTGAATACTGGCGACGTAATAGAAATCGTTACTTCAAACGCTGGTAAAGGACCTTCCAGAGACTGGTTAAAATTCGTCGTATCTTCTCAAGCAAAAGCAAAAATTCGCGCATTCTTCAAAAAAGAACGCGCAGGCGAAAACATTAAACTTGGTAGAGATATGATTGAAAAGGAATCTAAGCGCAGGGGATATGATTGGAATCTACTTGCTGCTATGGATACTGAAGTGGATGAAATTTTAAAGAGATATTCTCTTTCTTCACTTGATGATTTATACGCCGCAATAGGGTACGGTGCATTAAAAACCGGTCAAGTACTATTTAAACTTATAGATAAATATCGCAAAGCACAAGCATTAAATCAAAAGGTTGAAAATCTACTTGCACCACAAGAACAAACACTAACCAAACCCACGAAGAAGAAGTCATCAAGTGGTGTTTTGATAGAGGGATACGGTGATTTTATGGTTAAACTCGCTCGTTGTTGTAACCCTGTACCTGGAGATGAAATCGTTGGCTATGCAATGCGTGGAGCAGGTGTTTCAATTCATAGAAAGGATTGTCCTAACGTTAAGGGAATGGAAGCACAACGTTTGATGAATGCAAGTTGGGCTAACACCGACAACAACGTTTTCCAAGCAAGGTTACTAATAGAATGTGTGGATAGAACCGGTCTTGCTACCTCAATTCTTCCCATGATATCCAACCAAGGTATATATATGACGAGTGTTGATATGCGCGTAAATAAGGGTGTTGCAATAATCAATATAGCGTTAGAAATTAAATCTGCCGATGAACTTGATTATATTATAAACAAAATAGAAAGTCATCCAGACACAATATCAATTAAAAGAGCTTAAAAAAATGCACCGATTGGTGCATTTTTTATTTCAACTAATTATTTACTCTTTTTAACTTTTAATTTTGAAGTGATATTTTCAAAGAATGCATATATTTCGTTTCCGTGCTTTTTAGAAACTATTTCTATTACGTATCTGAGTGATAAGGTAATTACAACTGAAATGCCCGTGCAACCCACGATTAGCAACCAATTGTTAGCAGGAATTAACCAATCAATATTAAGGAAAGTATCACCAAATAGGGGAACTGCCCAATAGTAGTCTGCCCATAATGCAAGAGCAGATACTCCAAACATAACGGCAATTAGTCCCATTCTAAACCAGTTTGGTGGCATTGAAATTATAATCAAGCAAGCAAATCCCGCTGCCGCAAGACCTAACGCAGCAGTAGATGCGTTTTGATAGGTTGCAAAGGTAGTAAAATCTCCACTGAAACAACCAAGCATTCCAAATATGAACAAAACGCCTGCAATTAAGCCAATAGCAGAAGGAATAGAGGCCTTCATTATGTTGGATAGGAATTTATCCGTGGCGCGGGCTTTGTTCGGTTGTAGGGCGAAACAGAAGGTCGGAACGCCTATTACGAAGAATTCAATAAGAAGCATTCTCTTTGTGTCAAATGGATAACTGTTTACCTCGGTTACAAAAGTAAGTATCGTAAACATTAATACCATAAACATAACGAAAAGGTTTTTCATTATGTATAATGAACTTACCTTTTGAATGTTGGAGATAACTTGACGTCCTTCTTGAACGATGGAAGGTATGGTCTTGAAGTTATTATCCATAAGGATAATCCTTGAAATATTTCTTGCAACTTCGTTTGCAGATGCAAATGAAATAGAACAATCCGCCTCTTTTAATGCTTGAACGTCGTTTACACCATCGCCAACCATACCTACGACTCTACCTTTAGCTTGTAGTAGGTTAACTATCTTTTGCTTTTGTTCGGGCGAAACCCTACCAAAAATAGTAGTAGTTTCAACGGTGGCTTCAAGTTCATCATCAGTTAAATTTTTGCAGTTAACGTATTTGTCTGCCCCCATAACGCCTGCTTTATTTGCAATTTGAGAAACAGTAATAGGGTTATCACCAGAAATAATCTTAATATCCACGTCGTTTTGATGGAACCAATCAAGCGTTTCCTTAACGTCGCCACGCAAACGATCTTCAAGGCTGATTGCAGCAATGCAACGACCTTTATCAGGGGAGAATTCTTCAATATCACCCCTAAATTCAACAAGAGCAAGCGTGCTTCTTCCCGCTTCGGCATTCGCTTGAACGAATTCCTCTACGTTAGGATTATCTCTTGTAATAAAGTCGGGTGCGCCCATTAAATAACTAACGCCGTTGTTAAGGGTTATCGCGCTAAATTTGCGCGCAGAAGAGAATGCAGTATAACTTGCATATTCCATGGTTTTTGCATACAAATAATGCTCCCTAATTGCGTTAGCAGTGCTATTTTGATCTTTAGTTGCGTGAACTATGGTTGCAAAAATTTCTGCTGTCTTAATTTTATCATTTGAAAATGATTTTTCTTCTAAAACTTCAAGTTTACCATCAGTAATAGTACCCGTTTTATCAAGAAGCAAGGTGTCTACCATTGCAATCATTTCAATAGAGTATAGGTCTTGTGGCAAAGTGTTGCGCTTAGCAAATTTAATTGTAGATGCAGCAAGGGCCGTTGACGTTAGCAAGAACATTCCTATCGGCAACATGCCAAGAATAGCAGCGGAAATAGTAATTACTATGCTTTGGAATTGAGAGATACTATTAAGATCTACGCCCGATTCAATAAGGAATGTTGATGGAGCACCTGTAACTAAGATTGAAGTTAATAGGAGACCTGCAAGGAAAATTAAAACGATGGAAATTCCTTTAATAATTTTATCAAGTATGCTAAATATGTTAGAACGTGGTTTAGAAACTCTCCTTGCAACGCGTGCTACGCTTTCAATATAGCAATCTTTACCAACCTTATCCGCTCTCATAATTGCTTCACCAGAAACCACGACTGATGCAGCAAGCACGTAATCTCCAACAGTCTTTTTGACGGGAACGGATTCACCAGTAAGAATACTTTCATCAACTTCAATAACGCCACTCTTAATCACCGAGTCAACGGGAAGTTGTAAACCTGCACGAGAAATGAAGATGTCGTCAAGAACGATTTCTTTGGTGCTAATTTCGCTATGAACGCCATTTCTAATGACTTCGCACGTGTTTTCAATAACCATAGAGAGTTTTTCTACTTTGTGCTTTGCCTTTATTTCCTGCCATATACCAATAGCGATATTTAGAATGACGATAACGGAAGAAACTGCATACATACCTGCTCCTGCAATAAAGAGTAGGGCTACAAGAATAATAGTTGCAGTATTGCAGAAATTGAATATATTTTCAAAAATTATTCTACCATAACTTTTGGTTCTATTAATGGGCTTTTGATTAGAAAGTTTGTCGGCAAACCTTTCGGCAACAATAGCCTCGGAAAGGCCTATATTTACGTCGGGGTCAAACCTTTCAGCATTTTTAAGTTTATGACTATCATCCTTAATTGTAATTTCATCATCTTTACCAAGCAAGCGGAGGATGAATGATTTTAGTTTATAGTACAATCCCATGTTATTTATCTTCCTCTTTATCGTCCATGCGCGATATACGCGCATAGATATACATATATATAATAATATATATAAATAAAAAAATCAATACCAATTTTACTTTTTATAATGCTATTAGACAAAGAAAATTATCATAAAATTAACTAATAAAAATTTTCTTAAAAAAGTTCAAAAAATTTGTTGACAACGGTTTCTATATATTGTATATTATTAAGGCGCAGTTGAGAAAACGCGCCACTTCAGCCGGGGTGTAGCGCAGCTTGGTAGCGCGTCTGGTTTGGGACCAGAAAGTCGGGGGTTCAAATCCCTTCACCCCGACCATGTACCTTTAAATTTGAATTTTCGTGTGGGCCTTTAGCTCAGTTGGTTAGAGCGGTCGGCTCATAACCGATTGGTCCGCGGTTCGAGTCCGTGAAGGCCCACCACACAATATGCAATTTTTGCGGTCCGGTAGTTCAGATGGTTAGAACGCTAGCCTGTCACGCTAGAGGTCGAGGGTTCGAGTCCCTTCCGGATCGCCAATTTTTTGCCTCGGTAGCTCAGTTGGTAGAGCAGGGGATTGAAAATCCCCGTGTCGGTGGTTCAAGTCCGCCCCGAGGCACCATATGCCGGCTTAGCTCAACTGGCAGAGCAGCTGATTTGTAATCAGCAGGTTGTTGGTTCGATTCCGATAGCCGGCTCCAAATCAGTTTTAAGCACAATTTAATATATGGGTAGGTTCCAGAGTGGCCAAATGGAGCAGACTGTAAATCTGCCGGAAGTTCCTTCGGTGGTTCGAATCCACCCCTGCCCACCAAGAAATAACCAAGTAAATCTTGGTTATTTCTTTTTATTCAAACTGCAGGTTTGGCAACTCATCACCGTAAGGCGTATATCATCAGCCCTCTAAGCGGTTTGATGATATGCAACACTTTGTGTTGGTGATATACAATTTCTACGAAATTAATGATATACAAGGCTGATGCCTTGATTTTATAGCAAATAATATTGGCTTGTAGGAAAAATTTTCGTCCTGCAATCATTTTTTGTTTTAAACCGAGAGATATAAATCGTTCATTGTAAAATCAGACATTCGAGTGGTGTGATTTTTCTAATGCCATAATCATCTAAAACAAGTGGAATACAGTCAGGGAAACTCCACATACTAGCCAGTAATTGGGGCACACTTGATATGATCTATAACCATTTATAGAGTCATAATTATTTTCTATTATCAAAATCAACACCTTTTTTATTTGTGTTGTTGTTTTTTCAAGTTTTATATGTCATAATTAAGTTAGTCTAAAGATCATTGAATATTTTATCTTATCCAATTAATAAGTCATCGGAGAACATATATATGTATAAATCAAGAAAATCAATTACGTCTTCATTTATGGTTGAAGCTTTACTTCTATTATTAGAAAAGAAGGAATATGACTTCATTACCGTGAAAGAAATTTGTGAAAAAGCCGGGGTAAATAGAAGTACATTTTATATGCATTACGATACTAAAGATGATTTGTTAGTAGAAACGATGAAGTATATAAATGCAAGA
>JAZQVF010000034.1:0-3727 GCA_045631675.1 Candidatus Stercoripulliclostridium sp. | reverse complement strand
AAAAACACAAGCTTAGCAAACGTTTGTTCCTTACTCCGGATTTCATCCGGTTTTCTTTTTGTCAAGTGCGCGAGTCGTCAGGCTCGCGTTTCTCTTTCTTCTATTCCAGAGTAATCTAATTGCCCGCTCATCTATTGCATCATTGCAGAATTGCATTTCCAAATGCCTTCTTTCCGTCACTTTTTCCGTCACTTTTCTATGGCGTTTTCTGTACACTTATCTGTATGGCTTTCTGTATACTTTTTGACAGTTTTATTTAACCGATTTTGTCTTCTACACTCATATTGCTCAATTATGTTACATAAATAAGCATTGAATGCTTGTTTTTGCGATATTTTTGCGCACTTTTCCAATTACTGCAGCAGCACAAACTACTGCGGTACCGTGTTGATCGTCGTGGAAGATTGGAATATCAGTACATTCCTTAAGTTTTCTTTCAATTTCAAAGCAACGTGGAGCAGCAATATCTTCAAGGTTAACACCACCGAAAGAACCGGAGATGAGGGAGATGGTTTTAACGATTTCATCAACGTCTTTGCTCTTAACACAAAGAGGGAAAGCGTCAACGTCAGCAAATGCCTTAAAGAGAACACACTTACCTTCCATAACGGGCATACCTGCTTCAGGGCCGATATCTCCAAGACCTAAAACTGCGGTACCATCGGTTACAACTGCAACGAGATTCCATCTACGGGTAAGTTCATAACTCTTGTTGATATCCTTTTGGATTTCAAGGCAAGGCTCAGCAACACCGGGGGTATATGCAAGGGAGAGTTCTTCCTTAGAAGTTACGGAAGCACGTGGAACGACTTCAATTTTGCCTTTCCAATTATAGTGACATTTAAGAGATTCTTTTGCGTAATCCATAATTTACTCCTTATTTTTCCCAAGGGAATACGTATTGTGTTAATCCAAGTTTATTGCGAACTTCAATCATTTCTTGTTGAACTGATTCATTGATTGGAACGCCCTTATCCTTTCTATCTTGCCATACAAGCCATTCTTTTTCGCCTGCAGTGTAAATTCTTTCAGCGCCGGGAGCCTTCTTAGAAGCGCGAGTAGCACGAATAACGTCACCTGCTTTCTTACGAGCGAGTTCTTCGCCAAGGAAGTGGTTGGTATCAATAGCGATAAAGTAGTGTCCGAGTTGGTAAGGCTTAAGGTTGCCATTTTCATCTTTGCCGTCAAGAGCCTTTCCGAAGATACCGTCTTGGAGTATGCAAGAAAGGAATTCAACGATCATAGTAAAGCCGTAGCCCTTGTAACCACCAAGATCTTCGCCGATACCACCAAGGGTAGTAAGAGCAGCGGTACCTTTACGGATTGCTCTGAGAGCGTCACCTGCATCGCCTTCAACAGCGTTGCCGTTTATGTCAATGATGGTGCCAGGATGAACGGGTTCACCTATACGTTCATAGTATTCAATTTTACCATTTTGAGTGATAGAAGTTGCACAGTCAAAAATGAAGTTAAATTCTTCATCGGTAGGGATACCTACGGTGAAGGGGTTGGTACCAAACATACCTTCAACGCCAAAGGTAGGAGCAACTGAAGGACGAGCGTTAGTGCCGGTCATACCGATGCAACCTGCTTCGGCAGCCATGCTTGCATAGTAACCTGCGATGCCGTAGTGAGTAGAGTTACGAACGGCAACCATACCCATACCGTATTGTTTAGCCTTTTCAATGGCCATTTTCATTGATTTATAGCCGATAACTTGACCCATACCATGGTGACCGTCAACAACGGCGGTAGTGGGGGTTTCTTTAATGATTTCAAAGTTAGTAACAGGATTTTGTATACCTGCGTTAATTCTATCAATATAGATAGGCTTAAAGCGGTTTACACCGTGTGATTCAATACCTCTGCGGTCGGATTCAACGAGAACGTCGGTAACTATTTTAGCATCTTCACGGGGAACGCCAACGCCAACGAAAGCGTCGGTAACGAAATTGATAACGGTATTCCAATCAACAGTAATTTTTGGCATAAAAAAACTCCTTTGTTTTACTATTTTAAATAGTAACACACTTAAACTCAAAAAGTCAATAATATATAATTGAGATTATATATTAAAACCTAAACAAAAAACCCGCAGGGAGTTTCCTACGGGTTTTCCTCTTTTAACTTTTAAGGTTATTATGAACCAAAGACAATGCCTTTTGCTTTAGCAACGTTAACGAGACGGTTAAGGGCAACTGCATAAGCAGCAAGACGATAAGAAAGGTTGTACTTCTTAGCCATTGCGATAACGTCGTTGAATGCGTTAAGCATCTTAACTTTAAGTTTTTCGTTAACTTCTTCTTCACTCCAGTAGTAGCCTTGGATGTTTTGGCACCATTCAAAGTAAGAAACAACTACGCCACCTGCATTTGAAAGGATGTCGGGAAGAACTTGAATGCCTCTTTCTTCCAAGATAGCATCTGCTTCAACGGTAGTAGGACCGTTTGCAGCTTCAATAACGATCTTAGCCTTGAGGTTCTTAGCGATTTCAACGTTGATTTGGTTTTCAAGAGCAGCAGGGATAAGAACGTCACATTCACAAGTGAGTAATTCTTGGTTAGAGATGTGCTTAACGCCAGGTGCGTTGTAGGTTTCAACGAGTTGACGTTTGAGAGCCATTTGGTAAAGAGCGGGGATATCAAGACCATCTTCGCAGTAGATACCGCCGGAAACGTCTGAAACAGCAACGATCTTAGCACCGATTTCGCCAGCAAGGATTCTTGCAGAAACAGAACCTACGTTACCCATACCTTGGATAGCGATCTTGGTTTCTTTGGGGTCAATGCCATTTACCTTAAGAAGTGCTTCAGTTACGATGGAAACGCCACGACCGGTAGCATCGGGTCTGCCAAGAGAACCGCCGGTTGCAAGGCTCTTACCGGTAACAACGCCACGGAAGTCGCCACCCTTAATGGTGTTATAGGTGTCAACAAACCAGTCCATAATTTGAGCATTGGTGTTTACGTCTGGAGCAGGAACGTCTTGGAAAGGTCCAACGATGGGGGTGATGCCTGCTGCATACTTACGAGTAAGTCTTTCAAGTTCTTTCATTGAAAGTTGTCTTGGATCAACGGTGATACCGCCTTTACCGCCACCATAGGGGATATCAGCAACAGCGCACTTGAAGGTCATCCAAGCGGAGAGTGCTTTAACTTCGTCAATATTAACGTTTTGGTGATATCTAATACCGCCCTTGCAAGGTCCACGAAGTGAACTATGTTGAACGCGGAAACCTTCAAAAACCTTAAGTTCGCCATTGTCCATAACTACTGGAACAGCAATCTTTAATTCTCTTTCGGGGTGCTTTAGAATTTCATAGTCATTTTTGGGCATGTTGATAGCTTCAGCTGCCTTGTCGAGAACGGAACAAAAGTTATCAAAAGGATTATAAACTTTTTCCATATAATTTCTCCTTCATAAAAAAAATTTTCTCTAATTATAATACTATTTAATGCATAATGCAAGAATTTTTTTCCTAAAATTCTCATTTTTTTCTATTGATATTGAAATTTAGTGCATAATATGGTATATTATGCCTATGGAAGGTGTATTTAACGGCATAAAACTACATTATGAAGTATACGGAGAAGGGAATCCCTTCATTCTTCTTCACGGCAACGGAGAAGATATTTCCATATTTAAAACCTTAATAGAAAGCCTAAAAAAAGACTATCAAGTTTACGCCATAGATTCTCGCTCCCACGGTCTTTCCGACACTGCGCCC
>JAZQVF010000033.1:0-2652 GCA_045631675.1 Candidatus Stercoripulliclostridium sp. | reverse complement strand
CCTAAGGTTTTCCAGTCGGGCATAACGCCTGCTGCTATGCAGTAAGCAACTGGAACAAGACAAATTATAACAAGTGAAGCCCAAGTAAAGCATCTTCCCAAGAAGTGCATTTGGTTGTTGTGTCCTTCACGAGTGGTAGCGGTAGTTAGAATATCAAATTTTTTCATATCTATTACCTCCTATTAAGCAAACACGGGTACGAATAAGAAAGCGACTGCAAGAGCGCCCAAAATACTTATTGGTAACGTATAAGACTCAATCCATTTTTGCTTGCCAACGAGTAGGATTACGCCACAAATGCCGGTTAAAACTACGCTTGCTGCAAGGGTGATAAGGGTGATTTCGCCGTAGGTAGTAATACCACTTGCGTCGGTAACGGGGTTGCCGATGCCGAAGAAACCACCAACGATAAGGCTACTCATAATACCTGCGAGCATACCGCCGAGAAGTGCGCCGGTAACTGCATTCATCTTGCGTTCATTTTTTTGTTGCAACTCAAGGAGTTTGGTTTGGTATTTTTTATAGAATATTGCGTTGAATAAAGGTCCGGAAATGATGCTAATGGTCATAACTACGACTGCAGTAGCGATAGTAACTTCATCTGCGCCTACTACTGCTGCGCCTGCGTTAGAAAGTGCTAAGATTTCATATTGTAAAGCACCTATAACCGTCAAACGAATCCATGGGATAGCAAGACCAACGAATTGCATCATAATGCCAACGCCAATTACGATTGGAATGGAAGGTACGATAGAGAAGATAGCGCTATTTTTAATTGCCTCTACAACCACTTTCTTATCCATGCCGATTGCTTTTGCTCTCTTTAGTGCTTTAAAGAGAAATGCAAGGCTCATAAGAATGATAGTTAGAGCAATAATTGCGCCAAGAACGTAAATTATTGCAAAACTTTCAACCATAAAAGTCTTCCTCCGCAAGTTATATAGTTACATATTATACCAAAAGTATAATTTAGTCAAGAAAGGATAAATAAAAAATAAAAAGTATAAAAATACTTGATAAAGGCATTTTCTTATGTTATAATGACAAAGCATTTCCATAAGGAGTGCATTTTCGTGTGTAATTAAGGAGAATAAAGACTATGGCATATGAAGTGTATAGCGGTTTATTAATAGCTCTAATGGTACTAATGGTACTTCTTGCAATCGGCATGATCATCATCGTTATGATGCAAAGTGGTAACCAATCCAACCTTGGCGCCATCACCGGAGCAGCTGAATCTTTCTTTGGTAAGAACAAGGCAAAAACTATGGAATCCAAGTTTAAGAGATGGACGGTAATCATCGCAGCAGCTATGCTCGTATGTTCAGTTCTTTTCTTCGTTTTCTATATGCTACTAAAGAGCCTATAAGAAGAAAAATCAGTTAGAAATGTTTAAGGAAATGGCTATAAATATTATAGCCATTTTTTTTATAGTATGTTATACTATATATTGGTAGAGTATGATAAAAGTAATTGCAACTAACAAAAAAGCATTCCACGACTACTTTATTGAAGATACCCTTGAGGCAGGAATTCAACTTTTGGGTAGCGAAGTAAAGAGCATTCGTGGTGGAAACGTAAACTTGAAGGATAGTTACGCTATAGTAAAAAACGGCGAAATTTTCCTTGCCGGTTGTCACGTATCCCCTTATGAGAAGGGATCTCACTTCAACCCTGATGCAAAAAGAATGCGCAGGTTACTTCTTCATAAAAAGGAAATTTTGAAGTTAAAGCAAAAGGTAGCGGAAAAGGGATACACTCTTGTCGTTACCAAGATCTATTTTAAGGAATCGCTTGTCAAAGTGGAACTTGGCTTAGCAAAGGGTAAGGAAGGACACGACAAGCGTCAAGTTCTTAAAGAAAAAGAGCAAAAGCGTCTTGTTGAGCGCGCGCTCAAAGAAGTTAATTATAGATAGTTTAATTAGGAGGCATACCTATGAAATCTTTAGATACCAAATGTGTTCAATCTGGTTACGATCCAAAAAACGGTGAACCACGCGTACTACCAATAGTACAATCAACCACTTACGTATACGAAACTCCCGAAGCAATGGGCGATCTATTTGACCTTAAAGCAGCAGGATATTTTTATACTCGTATAGGTAATCCTACCAACGCAGGTTTAGAAGATAAACTCAACGACTTAGAAGGTGGTGTAGGTGCTCTTGCAACGGCAAGTGGTATGAGTGCAACCCTACTTGCAGTTTTAAACCTTGCAGATAGTGGTGATAACTTCGTTGCATCTTCAAACATATATGGTGGCACCTATAATCTTTTCAACGTAACCTTAAGAAGAATGGGTATTGAGTGTAGATTCGTTGACAACGATTCTTCAGTGGAAGAGATTACTTCTAAAATTGATGAAAAGACCAAGTTTATTTTCATTGAAACCATTGCTAACCCTGCAGGCAAGGTAGCAGATTTTGAAAAGTTCTCTACCGTTGCAAAGGCAAACGGTCTTGTTTTG
Source organism: Candidatus Stercoripulliclostridium sp. (assembly GCA_045631675.1). Taxonomy (GTDB): domain Bacteria; phylum Bacillota; class Clostridia; order Christensenellales; family DTU072; genus Stercoripulliclostridium_A. The sequence goes on along the minus strand of JAZQVF010000033.1, from coordinate 185 downwards.
ATGTGTGACAACACCATTTCCACTCCCTACATTTGCCGTCCCTTTGAACACGGAGCAAACGTTATCGTACACGCATCAACCAAGTATCTTGACGGACACGCAACGAGCGTAGGTGGCGTTATCGTGGATGGTGGTAACTTTGAATATCTTGGCAACCCACGTTACCCATTGTTTAACAATGCAGA
>JAZQVF010000032.1:0-1516 GCA_045631675.1 Candidatus Stercoripulliclostridium sp. | reverse complement strand
GCCGTTTATAAAATAGTTCTTGGGTTGGTCAATGGGAAGTCCCTTTGCCTTATCTCTTAGATATTCGTTCTTTAAGGTTTCCCTATCGTACTCAGAGTGTCCAAAGAAGAAGAATTTCTTGTCGTCCCTACTCTTTACGATGCTCAAACCACAATCTTCACCTTCTGCAAGAACGCGTAGTTTCTTTTCCTTTCTTACTGCATCTGCATCTATTTCAGTGTGCCTTGAATGTGGTACGTTAAAGGTATCGTTCAAGCCCTTGAGAAGTGGATCGTATTGCACCGCCGCCTTGTTTGGGAAAATGCCAAAAAGTTTCTTGGGAAGTGGTTTCTTCACAATACCGTAATAGTGATATAACGCCGCTTGCGCGCCCCAACAAATATAAATGGTGCTGGTAACCTTTTTGTCTGCAAAATCCATTATCTTCTTGAGTTCTTCCCAATAAATAACTTCATCAAACTCCATGGTTTCTACGGGTGCGCCCGTTACTATCATACCGTCAAACTTCATATCGGAGATTTCATCAAAGGTCTTATAAAACCTTTCCATATGGTCAACGGATACGTTTGTGGACTTGTACGTCGCAGTCTTTATAAGCGTTAAGTTTACTTGCAAAGGAGTGTTTGCAAGCAATCTCATAAGTTGCGTTTCAGTTTCAACTTTGGTGGGCATTAAGTTGACTATGGCAATTTCTATAGGGCGTATATCCTGTGCTTCCGCACGCTTTTTGGGCATAACGAAAACGTTTTCCTTCTTCAATACGGGAAAAGCAGGTATATCCTTTGGAATTACTATAGGCATAGTTACCTCCTACTTCTTAGATGCTTCAAGAGCATTAAGTACGTCGTTTAAAATGTCCTCTACACCTTCAGTGCCTACTGACAAACGGATGAGGTTTGCAGGTACGCCTGCTGCCTCTAAGTCCTTGTCGGAAAGTTGACGGTGAGTGGTGGTTGCAGGGTGAAGTACGCAACTTCTACTATCTGCAATATGCGTTACTATCTTGAATAATTTGAGAGCCTTTTGGAATTTCATTGCAGCCTCTTTGCCACCCTTAATTCCAAAACTTACCATACCTGCACAATAGCAGTTATCAAAGTACTTAACTGCTCTTTCGTGGTCTGGATCATCTTCTAAACCTGCATACTTAACCCATTCAACTGCATCGTTTTCCTTGAGTGCCTTTGCTACTTGAAGTGCGTTATCACTGTGACGTGGCATTCTTAGGTGTAAAGTATCCATACCAAGTACGGTTAGGAATGCATTCATTGGAGCCATAATTGCGCCTAAGTCACGCATGCCAACTACTCTTGCACGAGTAATAAAACAAGCCTTACCAAAATCACGAGCAAATACCATTCCGTGGTAACTATCATCTGCATTGTTAAACAATGGGTAACGTGGGTTGCCAAGATATTCAAAGTTACCACCATCCACGATAACGCCACCTACGCTCGTTGCGTGTCCGTCAAGATACTTGGTTGATGCGTGTACGATAACGTTTGCTCCGTGTTCA
>JAZQVF010000031.1:0-15731 GCA_045631675.1 Candidatus Stercoripulliclostridium sp. | reverse complement strand
TTTGAGTAGCCTTTCATTATGTATTAGTCGCAGTCGTAACAGTTATCGTTCCTGTTGTTACCACAACCACAGCAGCAGAGAAGTAGGATGATAATGATTATTTCACAGCATCCACAGCCTCCGCCTTTGCCGCAGCAACCGCAAAGCAATAGAATTATAATAATCCAACAAATGCAATCACAGCCACCATTACCGCCAAAGTTAAAGCCGCTCATAACTTGTACCTCCTTCTATAGTTAGGCATTGCCTACACTACAAATTATGTTGGAGTTTAAATTTGTGTTACGACATTATACGTTTGCAATGATTATTATATTGTGTTATAATTTTAACATCAAAAGAGAGGTTTATTATATGACGAAAAGATTATCTGAGAATTCTTTTATTAAACAAATTCCTAATATACTAACGGCTTCAAGAATTCTTATTGCCATAATTATTCTTTTTATTAAACCTTTTTCTATAGCATTTTATATTATCTATGGTTATTGTGGTATAAGCGATTTATTTGACGGTGTAATTGCACGTGCTATTAAAAACGAGTCAAGTTTTGGTTCTTTGTTAGATACTATCGGCGATATTATGCTTACACTCAGCGGTGCATTTATAACCTTTATGTATATGGCGCTCATTGACAATTTATGGATTTGGGGAATGCTTTCTGCAGTATTGTCTATCTTTGTTTTTAGAGCAATAGGCGCTGTCGTTACATTGGCTAAATTCAAGAAGTTTGCTATGTTGCATACTATTGGCAACAAGGTAGGTATGATCCTTCTTTTCCTTTTCCCATTATTCTATGAGTTGCTTTCAAAAGCAGGTGGCGCACAAATTGGATTATACGTAGTTAGCGGTGTTTGTATAATTGCTGCCATAGAGGAAATTGTCATTGAATTGATTGCTAAAGACTTTAACGAAAACATAAAATCAATTTTTCAACTTTTGCCTAAGAAATCTAAATAATTTATATTGCATTTAATTTGCAGTAGTGCTTGATTTATACTACTACAAGTAGTATAATATTATTTATATAAAATTATCGTAGGAGCACTACATATGATTAAAATTTTTCCACAAGGCTTTACGTACTCAAACGGTATCTTTAAAGAGGCCGATTGTAACGATGGTTACAAAGGTACTATGGCATATTCTATTATTGCTTCACACAATCAGTCTAATATAACTGAAAAGGGTAGCAATATAAACATTAAATTTGACGCCATTGCATCACACGACATTACTTACGTTGGTATAATTCAAACTGCCAAAGCAATAGGTCTTGAAAAATTTCCAATCCCATACGTTTTAACTAATTGCCATAATAGTCTTTGCGCTGTTGGTGGCACTATTAATGAAGATGACCACATGTTCGGTTTGTCAGCTGCTAAAAAATATGGTGGCATATTCGTTCCCCCTCATTATGCAGTAATTCATACTTTTATGCGAGAAAACTTTGCTGGATGCGGGAAAATGATTTTGGGTTCAGACTCACACACTCGCTACGGCGCATTAGGAACTATGGCAATAGGTGAAGGCGGCCCTGAACTTGTTAAGCAAATTATAGGAAAAACCTACGACGTTTCATATCCCGACGTAGTAGCAATTAATCTTATAGGTAAACCACGTAAAGGTGTAGGTCCTCAAGACGTTGCTCTTGCAATTATAGGTAAAGTGTTCAAAAACGGTTTCGTTAAGAATAAGGTTATGGAATTCGTTGGAGAAGGTGTCTATAATTTACCAATTGAATATCGTATCGGTATTGACGTTATGACAACTGAAACAACTTGTCTAAGTTCAATTTGGGAAACTGATAACGAGGTAAAGAACTATCTTGATGCACGTGGTAGAGGCAATGATTTTAAAGTTATGAAACCTCAAGAAGGTGCATATTACGATGCACTCATTGAAGTTGATCTTTCAAAAGTAGAACCAATGATTGCGCTACCTTTCCATCCAAGCAACGTTTATACTATTAGAGAATTGCTTGCAAACCCATACGAGATTTTATCCGAGTGCGAAAAAAATGGTAGAGCCCTTTTACATAATGATAAGTTTACTTTAACTGACAAGATCACTAAAGATGGTAGAATCCTTGTTGACCAAGCGATAATTGCCGGTTGTGCAGGTGGAACTTATGACAACATTGTAGAAGCAAGTACTATTCTTGAAGGAAAAGCAATAGGTGATAGACTTTCAATGAGTGTTTATTGTGGCTCACAACCTATTTATTTAGATTTGCTCAAGAAAGGTATTATCGCTAAATTAACTGAGAGTGGCGTAATAGTAAAAACTTCTTTCTGCGGTCCTTGTTTTGGCGCTGGTGACGTTCCTGCAAACAATGGGCTTTCTATTAGACATACTACCCGTAATTTTGAAAATAGAGAAGGTTCAAAGCCAAATGAAAAGCAAATTGCATCCGTAGCATTGATGGATGCTCGCAGTATTGCTGCAACAGCTGCAAATGGTGGCTATTTAACGTCTGCATTAGATTATGATTATGATAATAGCGTAGAAATGTTCGTGTATGACGATAAAGTTTACAAGAACAGAGTGTATTATGGATTTGGAAAAGCAAATGCAAATGAAAATCTAGTATATGGACCTAACATTGCCGACATACCTGCAATGATTGCTCTAAAAAAGAATTTGTTTATGAAGGTTTGTGCGGTAATTGACGATCCTGTAACCACTACTGATGAATTAATTCCATCTGGCGAAACTTCAAGTTACCGTTCAAATCCACTTAGACTTGCTGAGTTTACTCTTTCAAGAAAAGAGCCTAATTACGTTGCAAGGGCAAAAGCCGTTAAATTAGATGAACAAGATTTAGAGAGTGGTAATCTACCAAAAGAATACGCAGTTGCATTCCAAATTGCTGGTTGTGATTTACAAGATGCTGAGATTGGTAGCGTAATTTATGCAAGAAAGCCGGGTGATGGTAGTGCTCGTGAACAAGCCGCATCATGTCAAAGGGTACTTGGTGGCGTAGCTAACATAGCAAGCGAGTATGCAACTAAACGTTATCGTTCAAATCTTATTAATTGGGGAATGATACCATTTAGATTTGCCGGTGGTGCTGATTTTGAGATAGGGGAGATTATTTACGTTAAAGACCCTGCAGTGGCACTTGATACCGGTAAAGCAAAAGCGATTGTCATTAATGGAAATAATACAAGAGAAATTGAACTTACAATTGATCCATTAACTGATGCAGAAAAAGAAATTATAAAAGCAGGATGCCTTATTAATTATAATAGAGCACAAATTAAATAGGAGTTAAGATGATCTACGATAAGAAAGTGGAATGCATGTCAAGAGAAGATATGCAAGCATTACAACTTGAAAGGTTTAAAGCTATAGTTAAATATGCATATGAAAACGTACCTTTTTACAAAAAGAAGTATGATGAAGCAGGGTTTAATCCTGACGACATCAAAACTTTAGACGACGTAAGAAAGGTTCCTTTTACCGTCAAGAGTGATTTAAGAGACAATTATCCTTATGGATTACTAGCCGTTCCAAAATCAAAACTTGTTCGTGTGCACGCATCAAGTGGAACAAGTGGAAAGCCCACTGTAGTATGTTATACGGAAAACGATCTTGAACTTTGGACTGAATGTTGTGCAAGATTATGTGCAGCCGCTGGTGTTGAAAGTGATGATATAGTCCAAGTTTCCTTTGGTTACGGACTATTTACCGGGGCTCTTGGTATGCATCAAGGATGCGAAAGATTGGGATGTGCAGTAATTCCTGCAAGTTCTGGAAACACTGAGCGACAAGTAATGTTACTAAAAGATCTTGAATCGACCGTACTTGTATGCACTCCTTCATATGCTTTGTATATTGGTGAAATCGCAGAAAAATTAGGATACAAAAAAGAAGACTTCAAATTACGCATAGGGCTATTTGGTTCAGAAGCGTCAACTCCAGAAATGCATGCTGAAATTGCAAAGAAGTTGGGCGTTTTCACTAACGATAATTATGGTTTATCTGAAATTATTGGGCCTGGTGTTAGTGGTGAGTGTACTGAAAAATGCGGTATGCATATTAGTGAAGATCATTTTTATCCTGAAGTTCTTAATCCACAAACTTTTGAACCTTGTAAAGACGGCGAGTATGGAGAGTTGGTATTAACTACTTTAACCAAGGAAGGAATGCCTGTAATACGTTATCGTACGAAAGATATAACTACATTAGATCATTCTCCTTGTAAATGTGGAAGAACAACGGTACGCATGGCTAAATTAAAGGGAAGAACGGATGATATGTTGATTATTCGTGGCGTAAACGTATTCCCATCACAAATAGAAGGTGTTTTAATGAACATGCCCGAGGTCGGTGGCCAATATGAAATTCTCGTATACAGAGAAGGATATATGGATAAGTTGGAAGTTAAGGTTGAAGTTGCAGATGGTAACCTTTTGACTGATTATGCTGAACTTATAAAGTTGCGTGATAAGATCAAACATAATCTTAAGACCGTTTTACAAATAGATGCAACGGTAAAATTATGTGAACCACTTTCACTTAAACGTTACGAAGGAAAGTCCAAGAGAGTCACAGATACAAGAGATTTAACAAAAGTATAGGAGAAATTATGAAAAGATTAATGCTTACAAATGAGGCTGTAGCGCGTGGTGCTTATGAGGCTGGTGTCAAAGTAGTTTCATCATATCCTGGCACGCCATCTACGGAAATAACGGAATTTATTTCCAAATATAATGAAATATATTCAGAATGGGCACCTAATGAAAAGGTTGCTTGTGAGGTTGCTGTTGGAGCATCTATAGCAGGTGTTCGTTCAATGTGTTGTATGAAACACGTAGGTGTTAACGTAGCTGCAGACCCATTGTTTACTGCCGCATATACTGGTGTTGGTAGAGGCATGGTTCTTGTCGTTGCTGATGACCCTGCAATGCATAGTTCACAAAACGAACAAGACTCAAGATTTTATGCAAGAAGTGCTCACGTGCCTATGTTGGAGCCGGCAGATAGCCAAGAAGCAAAAGATTTCGTAAAGCGTGCTTATGAACTATCTGAAGAATACGACACTCCCGTTATGCTTCGTTTAACTACTCGTATCGCACACAGTCAAAGCTTTGTTGAACTTCTTGATAGAGAAGACGTGGAAGATAAACATTTTGAGAAAAATATTTCCAAATACGTAATGATGCCTCAATTTGCAAGGAAAAGACATATTTACGTAGAAGAAAGAGAAAATAGATTAGCAAAAGATTCCAATAACTCAGATTTAAATAGAGTTGAAATGCGCTCAACCAAACTTGGTATTGTATGCGCTGGCTCTGTATATCAATATGTAAAAGAGGCAACTGATGCTTCTATCTTTAAACTTGGTTTAGTATATCCCATTCCCGTTGATGCTATTAAAGAATTCGCTTCTCAAGTGGATGAACTAATGGTTGTTGAAGAACTTGAACCATTCTTTGAAAATCAACTTAAAGCAAATGGAATTAAGTGCAGTGGAAAGGAATTGTTTGGTAAACAAGGCGAATACTCTACAGCATTCTTGCGCAATAAACTATATGGCGAAGCTATAAAGAGAGCAGAAATAGAAGTGCCAATGCGTCCCCCAGTTATGTGTGCAGGTTGTCCACATAGAGGTGTATTCTATATTCTTCGCAAATTAAACATTATGGTAAGTGGTGATATTGGATGCTATACTTTGGGCGCACAAGCTCCTTTGTCTGCAGTAGACGCTTGTGTTTGTATGGGCGCAAGTATTGGTATGGCTCATGGTTTTGACAAAGCAAAATCTATTCACGCAAGAAAGATGGTAGCAGTAATTGGTGATAGCACCTTCGTACATAGCGGTATAACTAACGTTATCAATGCTGTATATAATCAAGGAACGTCAACTACCATAATTCTTGACAACTCTATTACCGGCATGACGGGGCATCAACAAAACCCAGCTACTGGTAAAACTCTTAAGGGAGATCCTACTGCAAAACTTGACCTTGAAGCATTACTTAAGGCTGTTGGCGTACAAAACGTTGTAGTAGTTGATGCTTATGACCTAAAAGAAGTGGAAAGAGTCGTTAAAGAAGAAACGGCTAAAGAGGAAGTATCAGTTATTATTGCAAGACGTCCTTGTGTGCTTTTGAACAAGAAGTATCCACCAGCATTTAATATTAATAATAATTGTAAAAATTGTAAGGCATGTTTAAGAATTGGTTGCCCTGCAATTGAAAACATTGGTGGAAAGATTAGAATAAATAAAGAATTGTGCGTAGCATGTGGTGTATGTAAACAACTATGCAAGTTCTCTGCTATAGAGGAGGGCAATAAAGATGCTTAATATTCTCATTGTGGGTGTTGGTGGTCAAGGCACGTTGCTTGCAAGTAGAGTGCTTGGTGCAATTGCAGACATTCAAGGAAAAGATTGTAAACTTAGTGAAGTTCATGGAATGAGTCAACGTGGTGGTAGCGTTGTAACACACGTAAGAATCGGTGATGACATTTCTGCGCCATTGGTTACAGAAGGTGAAGTTGATTATATTCTTGCTTTTGAGAAGTTGGAAGCATTACGTTGGTCTTATTACCTAAATGAGAAAGGCACAATTCTCATTAATAATCAAGAAATAATGCCTATGCCTGTTATTACGGGTGCTGCTGAATATCCAAACTCTATTTTTGAAACCTTAACGAATAATGGTAAAAAAATAATGATAATTGAAGGCCTTCAACTTGCATGCGAAGCAGGTAATTCAAAAGCGGTTAACGTTGTTATGATTGGTGCTCTATGTTCATTGATCGGTATTGATTTTGATACCGTCCTTGAGGCAGTAAGAAGAAGCGTACCAAGTAAACTTTTGGCAGTTAATGAAAAGGCGCTAAAATTAGGATACGAAAGATAAGAGGTTAACCATGTCATACGTTTTTAATGAAAAAATTGAATGTATGCCGATAGAAGAGAAAAAAATTCTTCAAGGCAAAAGACTGAGATCTGTTGTAGAAAGAGTTTATAACAACGTTCCTACATATAGAGCAAAAATGGATGAAGCAGGGGTTAAACCTGAGGATATTAATTCCATTTCCGATATAGTAAAACTGCCTTTTACAACAAAAATTGATTTAAGATCAAAATATCCATTTGGAATGTTTGCTGCACCAATGGATGATATCGTTAGACTTCACGCATCAAGTGGTACGACCGGAAAACTAACCGTAGTAGGCTTTACTAAACGCGATATTGAAGATTGGTCTGAGGCTTGTGCAAGAGGTTTTGCAGCCGGTGGTGTAACCAATAAAAGCATTATACATATCGCATACGGATACGGCCTATTTACAGGTGGATTGGGTGCCCACTATGGTGGTGAATATATGGGCGCAACCGTTGTTCCTGCATCCTCTGGTAATACGGCACGTCAAATAATGCTAATGAAAGATTTCAAAGCAGATACTCTTTGCTGTACTCCATCATACGCTGTTTATTTGGCCGATGAAATACGTAAAATGGGATTGACTCCAAATGATCTAAGTCTTGAAAGAGGTTTCTTTGGTGCAGAGCCATGGACGGAAGAAATGAGGAAGAAAATTGAAGAAGGGCTTGGCTTAAAAGCATACGATATTTATGGTCTTTCAGAGATTACTGGTCCTGGTGTCGCAACTGAGTGTGAATATCAATGTGGTCCCCACGTTCAAGATGATTTGTTCTATCCTGAAATCATTGATCCCGTTACGCTTCAACCCGTTAAGGAAGGCGAAGAGGGAGAACTTGTATTTACAACATTAAATAAGGAAGGAATACCACTAATCCGTTATCGCACACGCGACCTTTGTTCCTTAATTTACGAGCCTTGTAAGTGTGGTAGAACTAGCTTAAGACTTGCAAGAATTACAGGAAGAAGTGATGATATGTTGATTATTCGTGGTGTAAACGTATTCCCATCACAAATAGAATCCGTTTTAATTAAGGATAGTCGCATTAGCCCTTACTATCATATTACCATAGATAGAATTAATAATCTTGATATCATGCAAATTGACGTAGAACTTGATAGAAGCGTTGCATTTGACGAAGTTCAAGAAATTGAAATGTTAAAGAAAAAATTGACGTCAGATATTGCTTCGGCAATTGGCGTTTCTGCAAAAGTAAACTTGGTTTCCGCTGGAAGCATAAAGAGAAGTGAAGGCAAAGCCGTTTACGTGACTGATAATAGAAAAGTTTAACAGGAGGTATTAGTAATGTTAGTTAACCAAATAGCTGTATTTTTAGAGAACAGAAGTGGAAGAATTGCAGAATTTTCAAGAGTGTTGAAAGAAGCAAATATCAACATCCAAGTTATGTCCATAGCAGATACTATGGAATATGGCATATTGCGTGCCGTTACCAATAATAATCTCAAAGCCATTGAAGTATTACGTGCTAACGGATTTAATACTGCTGCAACGGATTTGGTTGGCTTTAAAGTAGATGATACCCCTGGTGAAATGTGTAAGGTTCTTGAAGTTTTGGAATCACACAACATTAATATTGCATATCTTTATTCATTTGCAAGAGCGGGCGAAGAACATGCCGTTATTTTGCTTAAAGTAGATGATAACGAACATGCAATGAAGATACTTGCTGAAAATGGCATAAATCTAATTGAGGATAATATTCTATAAAAGGTAGGTCAAAATAGGTTTAATCCTTAAAACTAATTTATCTATTATAGAAAACAATTTATTGAACATAAGAGATACAATCGGAAGCGTAGAGTTTACTCTTATGATCAAAGCTGACGCATATAACCATGGTGCTGAAGGTGTAGCCTATATAGCGAACAATATAGTTGATAGATTTGGTGTTGCAACTATTGAAGAAGCATTGATGCTTAGAAAATTAGGGATCACAAAGCCAATATCTATTTTCGGTTGCACTCTTTCTGATTTAGATATCATAAAGCAATATTCTATAACACCTGTGGTTTATAATCTTGATTTGCTAAAAATAGTTTTACTAAAAGATTTTCAAGAATTTGATTTGAAAATTGATTCTGGAATGAGAAGATTTGGTCTATATAGCGAACAAGATGTTTTATATGCAAAAAGATTGTGCGAAAAGCACAACGTTGTACCGCGTGCAATACATACTCATTTTATGTCGTCAGCAAAAATAGATGAGCAAATTTTTAACTATAACAAGATAATTGCACCGTGGGAGAGTTCATCTAAACGGATATTATCAGCCTCAACCGGTGTGCTAAAAAAGCATTTTTACGATGGCGTAAGAGTTGGACTCTTGGCTTATAAAGAAGCGTTGGAAATTACTTCCAAAGTCGTAGAAGTAAAGACTATTAAGGCCGGTGAGGAAGTAGGGTATGATGGTGGTTTTATAAGCGAAAAAGATACGAATGTAGCAATTGTTCTTGGTGGCTATTATGATGGCATTAAGCGTGCTTACAAGGGTGCTTGTGTTAAAATTAACAACGAATTTTTTAAAATAGTTGGTAAAACTTCTATGGACACCATGTTTGTTGAAATCGGAGATGCACCTGTTGCCATTAACGATGATGTCGTCGTATTGTCTTATGATACTATAAATAGTTTCATTAAAGCATCAAATACAAATGAGTACGAGACGCTTGTGTCAATAAAAGGAAGAAGTAAAAGGATATACGAATACAATGGAAAAGCAATTAGTGCGTTCACTTATTAAAAAGGTTACGTACATGAATGAAAAAGAATATATGAATGCCTCAAACGCGATACTTCAAAATATTATAGAAGTTCCTGAGTTTCAACACGCACAAAAGGTTTTCATATTTATATCAAAATATCCAGAACCTTTTACGAGAGATATTATTGCTTTTTGCTTTATGGCACGAAAAGAAGTATATGTTCCAATTCTAAGAAATGGTGAGATGTTTCTAAGCAAGTATAATCCAGCAGATGAGTTAAAGGTTGTTGAGTTTGGATTAAAAGAGCCTATAAACGCTGTACCAGTTGACGTAATGCCGGATATTGCAATTGTACCCATGGTTGCATTTGATGATAATAAAAATAGATTAGGACACGGGAAAGGATATTACGACAGATACCTTGAGAATAAAGATATTTACAAAGTAGGTATATGTTTTGCAAGATATGGTATCCCAAATTTACAAGTTGAAAAACACGATATTCCCATGGATATGGTTATTACTGAAGAGGGTTATTTGTTATGAGAATAATTGCAGGTAAATTTAAAGGACGTTCATTAATTACTATGAAAGACAAAAGTATCCGCCCAACTACGGATAGGGTAAAGGAGAGTATTTTTAATCTTTTACAAGGAATCGTTGAGGACGCGAAAGTTTTGGATTTGTTTGCAGGTAGTGGTGCATTGGGTATAGAGGCACTTTCAAGAGGCGCAGCATCCGTTGTTTTTGCAGATCGTTCTAATGATAGTATTGAAACTATTAACACTAATCTAAAAAAAGTTAATGGTAAGATTAGCGTTATTCACAAAGATTTTTTGAGTACAATAGATTACCTTTCTGCTCGCAAAGAAAAGTTTGACCTTATCTTTTTAGATCCACCATATAAGCAAGGTTTAGATAAGATTGCTTTAGAAAAAATAGATGAAGCAGGTATTCTTGCAGAAGATGGTATTATCGTTGTAGAAAGATCAAGAGAAGACGCCCCTTTAAAATTGAATAGTGGTTTTAGAGCCTTAACTGTTCGTGATTACGGCTCAGTTACTGTTATGCTTGTACAAAAGGCTACGGCTTGTGCAGTCACGGGTACTTTTGATCCTTTTACATTAGGGCATAAATATTTGGTAGAAAAGGCTTTAGAGCAATTTGATGAAGTTCACGTAGTCGTTTTAATCAATCCTGATAAAAAGACTGTACTATCTGCTGATAAGAGAGTTAAATTAATAGAAACTTCAGTTAGAAGATTAGGTGGTAAAGTACAAGTTGCTTATTATGAAGGTTTGGCTATTGACTATTGTAAAGAAAATGATATAGAATATATTATAAGGGGAATTAGAAACGAAACCGACCTTGCCTATGAGACGGAAATGGCTAATTGGAACAAGGAAAACGGCAACGTAACAACGATATTTATTCCTGCACAAGACTGTGAAATTAGTTCTACACTTGTTAGGGAAAAATTGGAAAAGGGCGATTCTATTCAAGGATTGGTTGATGTTGACACATTGAATAGTCTTGTTAGGAGGTAAAGATGTACGATATTGATGATTTATTATATCAAATAGAAGAAGAACTTAAAAATGGTAAAAAATCACTATTTGGGTCTGGCGTAACCATTGATGCTGACGCTATTTATGCTATAGTTGATAAAATTAGAGCATCTCTTCCTGACGTTATCCGTGAAGCAAAGGCTATAGTTAGAAATAGCGACAGAAGATATCAAGAAGAAACAATGCGAGCCCAAGGTATAATCAATTCAGCGCAACAACGCGCAAATGAAATTTTGGCTAATCATAATATTATTGAGCAAGCCCAACAAGAAGCGAATGCTATTAGGTCGCAAGCGTTAGAATACTCAAACAAGTTAAAGCATAATGTAAATGAAGATTTACAAGCTCTTTTAGGAGATGCTGAAATAGCACTTTCAGAAAGCCTTAAGATTATTACAAAGGCTAAAAACAATATTGAAAATAATAACAATTAGTTAATATTGATAGTTGCATACACCATATAATCTACTGTGAGCAATTGCAGTAGATTTTTTATTATTGTAATATTTATAGCTGTGTTAATTCTACTAATAATTAACCCATCACCATATATAGATGGGATTAATTTTGCTTTAAACTTGTTTGTGAAAAAAGTTTTACCAACGCTATTACCATTTTTTATTATAACAAAAATTTTAACAATTTTAGGTTTAGGTTATTACTTATCAAGTATATTTAAAAAGCCGATTAAATTTTTGTTTAATAATAGCCCAATTGGAGGATTTATATTTTTAATGAGCATATTGTCTGGCTATCCTATTGGAGCGAAGATGATTGTAGAATACGTTGAATTGGGTTGTATAGAAAAGGATGAAGCCACCTCTCTTGTTGCTTATACTTCTACTTCGGGGCCATTGTTTGTTATTGGTAGTGTAGGAGTAGGTATGATAGGTGATTATAAAAGTGGCTTAATCATTTTAATAAGTCACGTTGCTGGCGCGCTTTTAAACGGTTTAATATATAGAAAAAAATCAAAATTTACTGACAATAGTGTTGAGTTAGTTAACGTGCCAAACACTTTTTTTTCCGACGCTATAAAAGAAACGGTATTGTCATTACTACAAGTTGGAGCAACGATTGTATTTTTAAATTTATTTATTGTTGTGCTTGAACAATCTAATACATTTTACCTTTTAGAGATTTTTGTGAAGATTGTAAACGTAGACGTTGGAATTATTAGATCTTTAATTTACGGGTGTTTGGAAATGACGCGTGGGTTAAATGAAATTGCAGGAATTATGGTAAATAATAAAGATATGATAGTGATTAGTGCGACTATCATATCTTTAGGTGGATTCTCGGTATATATGCAATCTATGAATTTTTTAGGTAGGGTAGGAATAAGTGGTGGGTATTTCATTTTAACCAAAATCACACATGCGATTTTTACCTATGTAATTTCAACTATTTTGGTTAATGTGCTAATACGTTAAATTAATAACATTTTTTTGTTGTAAATATTATTTCTATTTATAATATCTAACGTTCCTTGTGCAGTAAAATCAAGTTTGACCATATAGCGAAGTGATTTGTCAACCTTGTTTATATCGCTATATCTCGTTAAAACGTTTTTACAACCCATTGACAATAGGGAAAGAACGTCCTTTCTCTCTTTCTTTAATGCAAGTATTTGAACGTATGGTGGGCATTTAACACATTCTTCATAATCTTTTTTAGTTATATCAAAAAGAGCATAAAGACAAATTCTCTTTAAGCGGGCCATAGTGTAAGCTTTTGTTTTGGCGTTTTCCAATAATTCATCGATTGTGATTGCTGAAGTTGCGGCAATTTTTAATCTATTGTGTATGCCTCCACTTACATCATAATACTTCTCTAATTCGTATCCTGAGATACTTTTTAGTTTAAAAAGCGTCATATCGCCCAACGCATCTCTTTGTGGTTTAATGATGGATAGCATCCCAACGACACTTTCAGGAACTGCGTTTTTAATGCTTTCAAAATCCCCTTTAGCAAATGCCGATCTAACAGCCGAAGATGATGGTAGTGGTGTGCTTATATCGGTTGAGTCAAAATCCCCACCTTCACGTTTTATAGTATGCAGTTTTATGTCAAGTCCTGCTTTAATTATGGCAACGGCATAGGCAATGCCAAGGATATTGTTTGGGCTATCTAATAAATTTGCACAATCTTGATATTCGGTATGTATTTCAGCATATTCCTTAATAGCCATAGCTCGTGCTTTTGGGAAAGCTACACCATTGTCTAAATGCGTGCGTATGCTATTACTTAATTCTTCGGGCTCATTAGCAAGTAATTCGGCAACCATTTTTATTTTATTCGCATCTCCACACTCACTACCAAAACTTAAATAGTTAACGTCTGGAAATGCGGATATGGTCTTTATAGCACCGTATGCAAAATTATCTGCAGGAGAAATAGCATAAATTGTAGGAAGTTCAACGACTATATCGGCGCCTGCATATATGGCTTGTTCTGCCCTCATATATTTGTCGGCAATTGCAGCGTCTCCACGTTGAGTAAAACTACCACTCATTACGCAAAGAATGGTGTCTGCGCCCGTTTCCAAACGTGCTCTTTTTAGATGTTCGGCATGTCCGTTTGTGAGTGGATTGTATTCACATATAATAGCAGTAATCTTCATTTGCCTATTTTCTCCATTAACTAAAAGCATTTGCATTAAACAACTTGATTTTAATTCCGTTTAGTAGTATTATACTAATTGATAATATATATTATAGTACTTTAATATATGTTCAGTCAAATAAACAATACTAAACTAAATTTTAATTTGGAGGCAAATCATGTCGAAGTTAATGGATGCAATTATTGCTCGTGCAAAGGTTGCAAATAAACACATTGTTTTAGCAGAAGGCGAAGAACCCCGCATCATCAATGCTGCTGCTATCGTAAAGCAACAAGGTATTGCTAACGTAACCTTGTTGGGTGATAAGGAAGTAATTCTTTCTAAAGTTGAAGAAGGTGCTCTTGAAGGCGTTAACATTATTAACCCCAAGGATTCAGTTAAACTCCAAGAATATGCTAATTTATTATTCGAATTACGTAAGGCTAAGGGAATGACGGAAGAAAAGGCTCTTCAATTGGCTCAAAATCCATTATTCTATGGTTGCTTGATGGTAAAAAGTGGCGATGCAGATGGTATGGTTGCTGGTGCAATCAACTCTACTGGTGATGTGCTTCGTCCAGCACTTCAGATTATTAAAACCAAGCCTGGCATTAAAACCGTATCCGGTTGTTTCGTAATGGGACTTCCAGAAGGTTCTCCTTATGGCGATAATGGTGTTATGGTATTTGGTGACTGCGCTGTTTTACCAGACCCAACTGCAGAACAACTTGTTGATATTGCTCTTGCCTCTGCTCAAAGTGCAAGGAAAATCGCTAATATTGCTGAACCCAAGGTTGCAATGCTTAGTTTCTCAACTAAGGGTAGTGCATCTCATCCAAACGTTGACAAGGTTCAAACTGCAACCGCTATGTTAAAGGAAAAAGAGTTAGATTTTGATCTTGACGGCGAGTTGCAACTTGATGCAGCTATCGTTCCAAAGGTCGGCGAACTCAAGGCTCCTGGTTCAACTGTAGCAGGACATGCAAACGTTCTCATTTTCCCCGATCTACAATCTGGAAACATTGGATATAAAATCGCGCAACGTTTTGGTGGCATGGAAGCAATCGGACCAATTTGTCAAGGCTTAGCGCTACCCGTAAACGACCTTTCAAGAGGTTGTTCAGTTAGTGACGTTGTAGGTGTTGTAGCAATTACTTCTTTACAATAATTGGAGGAAATATGAAGGTTTTAGTTTTAAACGCAGGTAGTTCATCACTTAAGTATCAAGTTATTGACATGGATAACGAACAAACCATTGGTAAAGGTCTTGTTGAAAAAATCGGTACGGGTTTAGTAGGAAAACTAAAGCAAGAATCCGGCGATGAAAAAAAGATAGTAATTGAACAAATCATCCCTGACCATACTGAAGCATTTAAGTTGGTTATGAATGCTCTAACCGATAAGGATAATGGAATGGTAGCATCTATGGATGAAATTGGAGCAATAGGACATCGCGTTCTTCACGGCGCAGAAGATTTTAAGTCAAGCGTTATCGTTACTCCTGAAGTTTTGGCAATATGCGATAAAAATACCGTTTTAGGACCTTTGCACATGCCTGCAAATCTTGGTTGCATTCGCAGTTGTATGAGTTTAATGCCTGAAAAGATTAACGTTGCAGTTTTTGATACCGAATTCCACTCAACTATGCCAGATTATGCTTATATGTATGCTATCAAATACGAGGATTATAAGCAACACAAAATCCGTAAGTATGGTTTCCATGGTACTTCACACAAATACGTATCCGGCGAAGCAGTTAAATATCTCAACAAGGAAAACAGCAAGATAGTAACCTGTCATCTTGGTAATGGCTCATCACTTGCAGCCGTAGTAAATGGTAAGTGCGTTGATACCACCATGGGTTTAACGCCACTTGAAGGTATGGTTATGGGTACTCGTAGTGGTGATATAGATGCAGCAGCCGTTGGATTTATT
>JAZQVF010000030.1:0-1532 GCA_045631675.1 Candidatus Stercoripulliclostridium sp. | reverse complement strand
GTATAATAAAAGCCACCTAAAAGGTGGTTTTTTAAAATTGTGTATTGAAGTTATTAAAATAGTATGTTAAAATAAATAAGATATCATCTTAAATACGAAAGGAGAAGAAATGATTACTAAGTTTAGACGCGCAAGTAAGTTGTCTAAGAAGTTAGTTAATGAGAAATTGAACGCTAACAAATTTGACTTAAACAACAGAAAGCAAAGAAAGGCTTTTCTTGATGCAATTGAGCAAAGACCAAGACTCTTGAATTCCATTGACGCAGAAAATAGAGATGAGTTTTTGAAACTTGCAATCAACGAAGATTATCGTTATTTCACCTATCTTGACAAAGAGTTCTATACTGAAGAACTTGCAAGTATGTACCTTTACGCACGCTTATTTGACGGAAGTAAGGATATGTACAAAGATAAGCAAAAGCGCAATTACATTAGGGGTATTGCAAATGCTATAGACCGTAATGGCGGCGGTTTTTACGACTCTTTCGTAGGACAAGTAGGGGATAATTTCCGTTACGTTATACAAAAGAGTTATACCGACAAGGTACTAATGACTTTTAACTATGCAACGGTTGACGGCGACGAAGTCTTTTACGTAGACAGAGAATTTGAAGTACCCACTTCATTGAAGTCCCACTTTAAGGTTTCCTTCCAAATGGTTGACACGTTAAAGTTCCTTGAAAAGATGAACGTAAACGTTGCACAACTTGGCGTTGAAAAGATTTATAACACCTTTACCGACCTTATTTGTGGTAACTATAAGAGTTATTTAAGCGAATATATTGAAAGCCGTAATGCAGGTTTTTACACTTTAACTACCACAACGCCTAAGGTACAAGCATTCATTAAAGAAAAGTTCCAAGAAGCATTCCTTGAATACGGAGTAGAGTTAACCGATTTCGTAATAAAGAGCATAAACGTACCACGCGAAGTAGTTTACAAACTTGAAGATCAAGCATTAAATATTCGTATGGCACGCACTAAGATGGAAGCAGACAACGTATTCCAACAAAATGCCCTTCAAAACTACGTAAATAAACTTACTGCACTCAAAGAATTCCCCGAAGTTTATCACGGTCTTACCGAATATGAAAAGGATCTTGAAGCAGAAAGAGAACTCAAGAAGAGTGGTAAGTACGTTGAGAAGAGTGTTTCAAGGGATATTGACCTTGCTAAGATGGAAGAAAGAGTGGATGAAGGCTTAGAAAAGGTTAAGGATATCTTACCAAAGAGAAGATGGCTTACCCTTGCAAAGGTACTTTATGCAATGTCATTCTGGACTCTTGTTATCGTTGCACTTGCAATGCTTGCAATTGACCCAACGGGTGGCATAACGATGGTATCACTTGGTGGCATAATTCTACTTTACGGATTAGTAGCATTCTTTGCATACGATAAGTTCAAAGCACCTGATTTAATTGAAAAACAAAAAGGGGGTAACGAATAATGAAAAGAAAGATAAGAATTAGAAAGGCACTAATTTTAATTAGCACCATTATATGTTCCCTTGCACTCATCGTTCCCGGAATATT
>JAZQVF010000029.1:0-1988 GCA_045631675.1 Candidatus Stercoripulliclostridium sp. | reverse complement strand
GATATTATTTTATGTAAACAGAATAATATCACTGCGATCCGTACGTCACATTATCCCAATCAACCTATTTTCTATGAACTATGTGATAGATATGGTATTCTCGTTATTTGTGAAAACAACCTTGAAACTCATGGTTTAAGTATTTTAATTCCAAGAAGCAACAAAATGTGGACTGAACAATGTTGTTATCGCATGCGCAATATGGTTAATACCTTCAAAAATCATCCATGTATCGTCTCTTGGTCTTTAGGTAATGAGTCTGGTAGAGGTAAAGCATTTATGGCAATGCGTAAAACGGCGCTTGCAATAGATAATACTCGTTTCATTCACTATGAACAAGATTTCAAGCTTGAAGTAAGCGACGTTTTATCTGAGATGTATGCTCACTTTGAAAAGATGGAACCAATTGGTAAGAATAAACCTATATGGCATGGTCAATATATTTTCTGCCCTGCAGGTTGGCCAATGAGTCCAGATAGATATCGCGATAAACCATTCGTTCAATGCGAATATGCTCATGCAATGGGTAATAGTTTGGGTAACTTCTCTGATTATTGGGATGCCTTTAAGAAATACGATAGGTTAGCCGGCGGTTTTATTTGGGACTTTGCAGACCAATCTATAAAATATACAAACGAAAACGGTATTGATGAGTGGCGTTATGGTGGAGACTTCGGTGATAAGCCTAATGATTCAAACTTTGCATTTAACGGCATCGTAAGAGGAGATCGCTCACCAAATCCTGCACTTTACGAAGTAAGAAAGCAATATCAACAAGTTGATATAGCACTTGTTGATAATAAGATCGTTTTCTTTAACCGTTATATGTTTACTTCCTTGTCCGATTTTAATTGTAAGTTAGAACTTTATATTAATGGATTCAAGGTAGATGAGACTATAATTGATAAACTTCCCGATATCAATAGCGGCGAGATGGGCAATATTGATTTACCATTAGATTTGGATTTTGGAAAGGACGAGGCTTCAATTATCGTTAACCTTGTAACCAAAAAAGATGAATCGTTCGCTCCTGCAGGTAGAGTTGTAGCATACGAACAATTTACCTTAAGAAATAAGGATCTCGCTCCTAAAGAAATCAAGGCATATAGTACGTATACTGAAACTGACGTTGAAATCATTGTTAATTTCGGTGGATGTCGTGCTATTATTGATAAACACACCGGAATGATCAATAGCATAGAAAAAGATAAGGAAGAAAAACTTAAAGAATCCTTCCGCTTGAATTTCTATAGAGCGGTTATTGACAATGATAGACTTCCACAAGTACCTCCATTCGTTGCAAAACTGGTTATGGGTCTTGATAAATTCAAGAGAGCTCAAAAGAAACTTAGAGTACGTCGTACTAACATTTTTGTTTGCGATGGTAAAGTTAACGTGGCAATTGAATGGAAGATGCCACACGTACGCAATATGGTAACCAAGTACGTCTTTAATGGTGATGGTAGCATTGACGTTGACCTAAAACTCATTCCTATTGCTGAAATGGAAAGATATGGATTTACTTTTGCACTTCGCGAGGGTGTTGATGGTATGGAATTCTTTGGCAAAGGTCCTCACGAAAATTACTGTGATAGAGCAACTGCAGCACTTATAAAAGTTTACAGTGGAAAAGCTGAAGATTATATTCACGATTACCTTTATCCACAAGAAAATGGTAACCATACTGAATTGCGTTGGTTAAAAGTTGGTGGAAATAAGGGCATTGAAATTGAAGCCAGAGAGAAACCTTTTGAAGCAAGCGTTCATCCATATACTCTTGAAATGCTTGATAATGCAAAACATTTGCATGAACTTAATGGTTTAGACTATTTGACCATTAATATTGATGGTAGACAGCGTGGCGTCGGTGGTGATACTCCTGCTATGGCATGCCTTAAACCACAATATAAAATCTTACCACGCAAACAACAATCACTTAAGTTTAGAATGACCATAAAATAACTATGAGAGGATTAGTCCTTGAGGGT
>JAZQVF010000028.1:0-3186 GCA_045631675.1 Candidatus Stercoripulliclostridium sp. | reverse complement strand
AAGGCAGATGCTATTGCAGGTGCAACGACAACTAACGTTGACCTTCTTGACCTGTTCTTAGGAAATATTGGTGGTTCAATTGGTGAAGTTTGTGCAGTAGCAATAATACTTGGCGCCTTGTATCTTCTCGTATTCAAAATTATTGACTGGAAGATTCCCGTAATATATCTCACTTCTTGTGCGCTCTTTACCCTAATTTTCTATAAGAACGGTTGGAATTATATTCTCCCCAATCTTTTAAGTGGTGGCATCTTGTTTGGTGCAGTATTTATGCTTACCGACTATTCATCTTCGCCAAACACTCGTTGGGGTGTGGTAATATACTCAGCCGTTGCAGGTCTTATTACTATGCTTATAAGAAGGTATGGTGGAATGAACGAAGGCGTAAGTTTTGCAATACTCCTTATGAATCTTCTCGTACCCTTAATTGACAAGATGTGTCGTCCAAAGCCTTTCGGTTATAAGAAGCCTCCAAAGAAAAAGAAAGAGGAGGTAACGGTATAATGAAGAAGATATCTATTAACAAAGATAGCATTAAACTCGTTATCGTCCTTAGTTGTATAGCCCTTGTAAGTAGTCTGCTACTTGCAACCATAAACATATTTACTCAAGTAGACGAAGAGGCTAAACTTAGAGAAAAGATAGGTGAAGTGTACGAATCTCCCTTAACGGAAGAAAGTTTTGACCTATCAAGTTATGATAACATTGACAAGGCAGAAATACTTAATATGTTTAGGGCAGAAGACGGTGCGGTAATAGTGCTTTCCAAGTCCACAAACTGCTATAATGCAGGCACGGGTATTTCTCTACTCATAGTATTTAAGGGAAACGACATCTTAAAGATAGAAAGTTATTCACATGGAGAAACCCCAGGACTCGGTACTAATGCTCTTACGGAAAGTTATCTTGCACGCTACGAAGCCTTAAACGTAAGTGATTTCCAAATTGAAGGAGTAACGGGTGCCTCTCCTACGGGTGGAAAAACCGTTGAAAAGTATACGGGTGCTACCAAGTCCTCTAACGGTGTTAAGGACGCGGTAACGAACGCCGTTCGCGCATACGTTAAACTTGCAAAGGAGGTTGCCTAATGAGACAAAAGGTTAAAGATACTTTTGAGCCACTAACTCACGGTATTATAAAAGACAATGCAACCTTCCGTTTAGTGCTTGGCACTTGCCCAACGCTTGCAGTAACCACTTCAGGTATGAACGGTTTATATATGGGACTTGCAACCACCTTCGTTTTGGTGTGTGCTAACGCTATAATCTCACTTCTTAGAAACGTTATACCAAGAAAGGTAAGAATACCTTGCTACATACTCGTTATAGCAACATTCTCTACAATAGTAGAAATGGTAATGCGTAAATTCTTGCCTGCAATTTACGACGTAATGGGATTATTCTTGTCGCTAATAGTAGTTAACTGCATACTACTTGGTAGGGCAGAAAGTTTTTCTTCTCTAAACCCCGTACTTCCATCCGTTATGGACGGACTTGGCATAGGTATCGGCTTTACCATGAGCCTAACGCTTATGGGTTTAGTTAGGGAATTCTTTGGCGCAGGCACCTTCTTTGACTTAGTAGTTCCATTTATGGAAAACTTAAAGATGACCATCTTCATTCTTCCTGCAGGTGGATTTATGGTATACGGCTTAATGATGGTACTTTATAACCTTGTCGTAGGTGAAATTGAAAAGGTACTACACGACCATAAGCATAGGAAGTATATCCAAGAAACCAACCCACTACTTAAGGAGCAAGAAGAAAAAGAAGAGGCAAGAAGAAATGCAATAGGGGGTAGAGAGTAATGCCATACGTAATTCTACTCGTTATTAACGCAATATTCGTAAACAACTTCGTACTTTCCCGTTTCTTGGGTATATGTCCATTCTTAGGCGTAAGCCGTAAGACTGACACTGCACTTGGTATGGGCATGGCGGTTATATTCGTAATGGGTGTAGCATCGGTTATAACTTATGCGCTCAATCTTGCATTGGTGGCGGCGGGTATTGAATATCTTAGAACGATAGTATTCATACTCGTAATAGCATCACTTATCCAACTTGTTGAGATATTTGTAAAAAAGTTTAGCCCTGCCTTATACTCTGCACTCGGTGTATATTTACCCCTAATTACCACAAACTGTGCAGTTTTAGGCGTTGCAATAATGAACGTCACCGAAGTTGCGAACTCAAATATCTTGTATGCATTCCTAAACGGTATAGCAAGTGGTGTAGGCTTTACTATTGCAATACTTATCCTTGCAGGCATACGCGAAAAGATGGAAATTGCAGATATTCCCGAGCGTTTCAAGGGTTTCCCCATAACGCTTATAGCATCATCACTTATTGCTATGGGCTTTGCCGCCTTTGGTGGTCTTGCATTTTAGGAGGTCAAAATGGTTTTAGATATACTTATTCCGGTTTTAATACTAACGGGTATAGCAATCGTTTTTGGTATCCTTATTGCTGTATGCTCCATAAAATTCCAAGTAAAGACGGATGAAAGGATAGAAGAAATAGAAATGCTACTTTCAGGTGCAAACTGTGGTGCTTGTGGATATGCAGGCTGTCAAGACTTTGCAAAGGCACTCGTAGAGGGTAGGGCAGAGTTAAGTAGTTGCAATTCCACTTCAAAGGAAAACAAAAAGAAGATACTTGGTTTCCTTGATGGTGGCGAAATGGGTGAAGAAACTATAGTAGTATGCGCTTGCATAGGTGGTAACGATTGTAAGGACAAGTACAACTATCAAGGATATGGTAATTGTCCTATGCAAGAGTTACTTTCAGGTGGCAGAAAGGCCTGTTATACCGGTTGTATGGGCTATTCACACTGCGTAAACCTATGTCCCAGTCACGCAATAGAAGTTAAGAAGGGCGTAGCAAAAATCAACCAAGAAAAATGCACTCAATGTGGCGTATGCATTCTACAATGCCCCAAAAAGATAATGAAACGTATCCCAGCAACGGCAAAGTATTACGTAGCGTGCTCCTCTCTTGAAAAGGGAAAGGACGTACGTGCCGTATGTAAACGTGGATGCATAGGCTGTGGCTTATGTGCAAAGAATTGCCCAAGTGATGCAATTACGATGCGTAACAATCTTCCAAGTATTGATTACTCAAAATGCACCAACTGTGGTTTGTGCGCAGGGAAGTGTCCGGCGAAGTGTATACTGGAGATATAAAAT
>JAZQVF010000027.1:0-3050 GCA_045631675.1 Candidatus Stercoripulliclostridium sp. | reverse complement strand
TTGCTTTAATTCTTCAAAGAGTTCGGGATATCTTCTTTCTATCCACTCAAATTGTTGGGGTTGGCTTGCACCGAAAACGAAGTCGGGATAGCGCTCCATATTTCTTAGTTGGGTGGAGAAAGTACGTGCCGCCTTGCGCTTAGTTTCACGAATGGGCCATAGCCATGCAAGGTCAAGGTGAGCGTGTCCCGTTGCGTATACGGTAAAGGGAGATTCTTCTCCGTTTTGGTATTCGTTATAGAAGACTTCCTTTGCTTCCTTGAGGTTACCCTTAACTGCAAGTGCTAAACCACGTCTTAAAGATTTCTTAATGGACGCTCTCTTTTCCTTGTCGCAAGCATCGTCGGTTGCTTGGAAAACGAGTGCCAAAGCATCGTAATATAATTCTTTGTATTCTTCGTTTATAATTACAACGTCCGCTTGACGGAACATTGCAGGTTTATCAATATCACCTAAGGGGTGGTTGTTGCCACAGTCCATCCAAAGGTCTATTTCTTCCCCTCCCTCTGCCTTTTCAGTAAGTTCATAAAGTTTTTTACCACGAGCAGGTTGAGCAAATTCAACTACTGCACTAAGATAGGTTATTGCTCTACTTGGCGTGCCGTTTGGGGTAAACACACAACCTTCGCCACCTATTGCAAAAAGTGCGCCTACTTTCTTGCCCTTAGCCTTTTCGGGAATTTGTCCTTTAAAATGGAACCAAGCACACTCGTAGCACTTCTTAGACCATACGGTGCCGGTACTTATAGTTCTATAAGAAAGGTCTTCCTTGCGTTCAAATTCAACGGGCTCACTTGTTGGGGAATACTCGGCAGAAAGTGTGCCGACCTTGGTGTAACACTTCTTTTGAAGTTTTAGTAGATTAGCGTCAAAACCACTACCAAAAATAAATCTTACGATATTAGATGCTTTCATCTCATTTCTCCTTATATCGCGCAAGCGCACGGTATTTAGTATATTATACTATAATATAAAGTAAAATGCAAGAGAGAAATTTAATGCCATAAAATGGCATTAACAATAAGGAATATATAAACAAGAAATACCTCACTACGTTCGGCAATAAATACACCCACGTTGTGGGTGCAATAAATACCCTTCGGGCAAGAAATACAAACATAGCATGTTTGCGTCAAGGATAATAAGCCGAGTTATTTTGGCGGTATACGGTGTTAAACTCAACCCTTATCGTGGCGCAGTACGGAAGTACAGCAACCACTCAAGGTTTTTCGTTTGCCTTGTCTACCATCCAAACTAACACGGCTTAAACGAATTATCTTAAATATTAACTTGTTTCTTATCTTTCTAAGTTATTCGCTAAAATAACGCGATATTAGAAGAAGTGAAGTTTGAATTATTTCTCTCTCAAACAAGGTTTAGGTAAAACGCGTTAGTTAGGATGAAGAACGCGAAAAAGCACCCATTTCTTGACAGGACTTTACATAGAAGTAAACGACCGAGAGAAATGGGTGCTTTGACAAAGTTATTCGCCTAAATAACGCGTTTTACTCGTCGGCGGGCTTAATAAGTCGACGATAAGCATTCGTACGATGTGAGTAGAGATAATATCCACCACCACCAAGAAGCCCTGCGCCTACTACTGCTACTACTACCCATACTATCCACATATTGTCTTGCTTGGAACTCTTTACACGCTCCCACATTTCAATGGTTGCAGAGTTTCTTTCACCAAAGTCCTTCATAACGCCAAGGAGCGTTGCGTTTTCAAGGTCGGGATAACGGAGTTCATCGCCAAAAAATTCTTCTACGTCATATTCGTTTTCTTCAACGATGGCAAGAACGTCTTCATTTTCAAGCAATACTTCTTTAGATATTGCAGAAGTGTAGCCTATTGCCATTGAGTTACGAATGGCTATTTCGGGACGGCAAAGGTAGTCCATAAACATATATGCCGCAGTGGGGTTTGGTGCATCCTTTAGCATTACCCAACCGTCAAACCATAAGTTACCACCTATTTCGGGAACAAAATAGTCAAGGTTTTCGCCGTCTTCCATTGCCCACAAAGCATCGCCCGACCAAGCAAGGTCAACGTGCGCTCTTCCTGAGGTAAGTTGTGCTTTACCAAAGTCTACTTCATAACCTTTTAAGGCATCACTTTGTTCTAAAAGTATCTCTTCAACTGCCGTTAGCATATTGTCGTCAACGGTGTTGATTAGTTCTTGAACGGACTTGTTTTCGTATCCCGAAGGTAGTCTATTGAGTTCCTTTAAGCGCATTACTGCCGCAACGTAACTGTCCCTTATGGAGTCTTTCATAAGGATTTTTCCTTCAAGTTCAGGGTTGTTTGCTGCGTTCCATAATACGCCGTAACCGGTTGCTAAATCTTCTTCCGTTACCACGTCAGCGTTATACAAAATGCCAAGCGTTCCCCACATATATGGTACGAAATAGTCCGCCATACTTTCATCGTTACTTACGTTGGGAACTGAAATATGAGTAAACACTTCGTTCACCTTTTCGTAAATTCCCATATTAAGGTTTTCATAAGTAGAGATTTTTGAAAAGTCTAACTTTTGAATATATCCACCTTCCATCAACTTTTGAATGGCATACTCTGAAGGGCAAACAAGGTCAATTTTCTCTTCGCCCTTTTCAACGGTGGTTATCATTATTTCGTTGGTTTCAAAGGTAGAGTATACTACGTCAAGTCTTTTACCCGTTACTTCAAGATAGTATTCTTCAAATTCTTCTTCAAGGTCTTCGTCAATGTAGTCGCCCCAGTTATAGATAACTAAGGTTTCTTCCGGCTCTTCTGCATAGGAACAACCTACGACGCCACTGAAAATTACACCAATAGCAAGAAGTAAAACTAAACTTATAGAGAGTATCTTTTTCATTACTTACCCTCCTTTTTTGCACCCTTTTTGTAGGAGCGCAAATTTGTAAATAGCACTACGAAAACTACAACTACGATAATGATACTGAATACGGGTAGCCAGAAGGGTTTCAAGCCTGCGGCATTACGTAGTGAACTATATAGGTAGGTAGAAAGCGTGTCAATACCCGTTGATGCACCCTTGTTTAGTTGA
>JAZQVF010000026.1:0-1505 GCA_045631675.1 Candidatus Stercoripulliclostridium sp. | reverse complement strand
CCTTGCTGAACTTTTTAGTAATATTCTTCTTCATAGACGCCTCCTTGTAAAGGTGCTATTTTTTAGCGTAAATTTGTTTTCGCGTACATACGCGTAGTGTGTTTGTGCGCACTAAATGTGCGCGCGTTCTAAGTATAGGTACGACTATTTTAAGGAATATTCCCATGGTAGTCAACATTATTTACTATAATTATACTGCACGGGCGCTCGCTCGCGTGCGTAAAACGCGTTTCTTTAGCGAAATACTGTGTTAAAACAAAAGCCCCTGCAGGGCGCAGTACGCAAGTACAGCAACCCTTTGGGTCTTTCATTTTGCCTTGTCTTTCATCTAAATAAACGCGTTTTACCGAAAGCTTATTGCAGTACGAACAAACTCAAACCAACTTGACAAATCTCTCACCATTCTATAAAATGTATTTATAAATAAAAGGGGAAGGCGCGTTATGTCAAATCCATTAATTTTAGACGGCAGAGTAGTAGCAAAAAGCATAGAGTTAGATCTTCAAAAGAGGGTTGCTTTCATTAAGGATAAGAGTGGAATAACCCCCGTTCTTGCAACCATAATAGTTGGTAATAATCCTGCAAGTGAAACGTACGTTCGTATGAAGGGTAATGCTTGCAAGCGCGTAGGTATGGAGCCACTTAAAGTAGAACTTCCCGAAAACACTACGACCGATGAACTCCTTGCAGTAATTGAAAAGTTAAACAAAGACGATTCCGTTTGTGGTATTCTTCTTCAACACCCCGTGCCAAAACAAATTGACGAGCAAAAATGTTTTAATGCAATTGCGCTTGATAAGGACACTGATGGTGTAAATACTGCTTCTTTTGGCGCCGTTACTATGGGTGGCAAGGGCTTTAAGTGTGCAACACCTTTTTCCATAATGACAATTCTCAAATACTATAACGTTGAACTCAAGGGTAAGCACGCAGTCGTAATAGGTAGAAGTCCAATTTTGGGAAAGCCCGTTTCTATGCTACTTTTAAACGAAGACGCTACCGTTACCATTTGCCACAGTAGGACCACTAACCTTCCTGAAATCGTTAAAGCTGCCGACGTGGTCGTTGCGTGCGTAGGCAAAGCAAACTTTGTTAAAAAGGAATGGTTAAAGGAAGGCGTAGTACTTGTTGATGCAGGCTATAACGAAGGCAACGTAGGGGATATTGATCTTGAAAATTGCGCCCCCGTTTCATCTGCCTACACCCCCGTTCCAGGTGGCGTTGGACCTTGCACCATCGCTATGCTTATGACTCAAACGGTAGAGAGTGCTGAAAGAAAATATCTATAGTTTTGGGGAACTAAAACACGTTGTTTAGGTGAATAATTTCACAAAATAAGAAACTCCCGTTGTGGGAGTTTCTTTTTGCTTTTTATTCAAAAAACTAACGCGTTTTACCTAAGCCTTGTTTGAGAGAGAAATAATTCAAACTTCACTTCTTCTAATATCGCGTTATTTTAGCGAACAACTTAGAAAAACAAGAAACAAGTTAATAAGTCGGAGGCC
>JAZQVF010000025.1:0-36109 GCA_045631675.1 Candidatus Stercoripulliclostridium sp. | reverse complement strand
AAGGTTTGAGTTTAACGCCGTATACCGCCAAAATAACACGGCTTATTATCCTTAACGCAAACATATAATGTTTGTATTTCTTGCCCGAAGGGTATTTATTGCAACCACAACGTGGGTGTATTTATTGCCGAACATAGTGAGGTATTTCTTGTTTATATATTCCTTGTGAGTGAAGTGCAAGCGAAATGAAGCCAATTTCGCATTCCGCACTTCGCATTTCACATTTTATCAATCACTTGTGATTAAAGAACACTTGTTCACAAATGTTCTATTTTTTTACCCTTTAGGGTAGGCGTTTCCCTAAATTTCCCTAAAACTATGCTAAAATTTTAAAAAAGTGGTTGAAAGTGGTTAAAGAAAATGATAAAATTGAAGTAGCAAAGTGAGGAGATATTTTAAGTTATGGCATTCTATGGCGAATTTAATCAGATGTTAGATGCAAAAAATCGTATGCGTCTACCTGCTAAATATCGTAACGAACTTAGTGGTGGCTACTACGTACTTAACGGTGCAAGTGGTTGCCTTATGGTTATGGATGCTAAAAGATTTAATGCACTCACCGAAAAGTTTGAAAGTATTCCCTTTAGTGATATTCAAGCAAGAAGGGCAATAACTAAAATTATGACTTCCGTAGTTGAGCCTGAAGAAGATGCTCAAGGTAGATTCGTTCTTCCTCAAAAGGCAAAGGCTTACGCAGGTATCACTAAAAATATCGTAGTAGCAGGGGCTTTTGACCATTTGGAAATTTGGTCTGAAGAACGTTATAACGAAATCGGTTTAGGTGATGCAGAAGACTTCAACCAAGCACTCGTTGCATTAAAGGACTACGGCATATAGTATGGAATTTAAACACGTATCCGTTTTATATAACGAAAGTATAGAAGGTCTAAACATCAAGGAAGACGGCATCTATTTAGACGGCACTTTAGGTGGCGCAGGACATTCAAAAGGAATACTTGAAAGACTAAAAGATGGTAAGTTAATTTGCAACGATCTTGACACTAACGCCATTGAAAATGCAAAGGAAGTCTTAAAAGAACACCTTGAAAAAGTTACCTTTGTACACGACGATTACAAGAATATTGAAACGCACCTTGACGAATTAGAGATAAATGAACTTGATGGTATACTTCTTGATTTAGGTGTCTCATCTCCCCAAATAGATGACCCAAACAGAGGCTTTAGTTATTCTAAGCCTGCGCCACTTGATATGAGAATGGATACCGAACAAGAACTTGATGCAAAGGGTGTAATCAACGGATATTCAGAAGAAGAACTTGCAAAAATTTTCTTTGAATACGGCGAAGATAAACTCTCAAGAAAAATTGCAAGGGCAATCGTAAGAGAACGCGAAAAGGAAGAAATTACGACTACCGACAAACTTGCCGACATAATTGAAAGATGCTACCCAGCAGGTTATCGTTTCAAGCACGGACATCCTGCAAAGAGAGTTTTCCAAGCAGTAAGAATTGAAGTTAACGGTGAACTTGAAGGCTTGTACGATTTCATTTATAACGTAGCGTTAAGGCTCAAGAAAGGCGGTAGAATGGCAGTTATAACTTTCCATTCGTTAGAAGATAGAATAGTTAAAAACGCCTTCCAAGAACTTGAAAAAGATTGTATATGCGACAAACGCCTTCCGGTGTGCGTGTGCAACAAAAGACAGGAAGTAAAAATACTCACTAAAAAACCGATAGTTGCAAGTGAGGAAGAATTAAAAAATAACAAACGCGCTGAAAGCGCAAAACTTAGAATAGTTGAAAGGGTATAGGAGAAAAATATGGTTACTTTGAGAAGAGACGTAGCAGTCGTAAATTCAAACAGAGTATTTGATATAGTAGAAAGAGAGGCTCTCACCGACTACGATATCTTTATGCGCGAAAAGAGAATGAGTGAAATATCTCGTTCATCTGGTGCTGCAACTATCACTTCTTCCTATGATGAAAACACCTTCAACTATTTCAGCGCACCACATGTTAGCGTAGTCGTACCTGAAAAGGAAAACTACGAAAGTTACGATGAATATATGAAAGCACAACTACATCGTGCAAACGGCTCTGAAAAACTTCTTTCTTCCGATGAATTTTACGCATCAAAGTACAGTGACGTTAAGGATGCAAGCAAGAAGGAAAGAAAGGTTAGAGTTTCAAAACTTTCTAAGGCTGGCAAAATTTTTATAGGCGTATACGTTCTTATTACCGTTGCCGTTGCATCTACTATATTAGCACTCAACTTGGGTGGTGGCGAAACGGTTAAGACTAAGGCTAACGCAAGCAACGATGAAGGCATCACCGCTCTTGCGATGGAATTTGAAAAGGAAGAAGGCAACTGGTTTGACGATATGTGTGACTCCCTTTCAAACAAATAATCGTTTTGCTCTAATATAAGGAGCGAATATTAAAAAAGTAACTAAATTATTACAAAAGAAGAGATTATCAGCGCTTGCTTTGCTGGTAATCTTTTTATTTGTAGCGGTGTTTTGCAAACTCCTAAGCGTTACCGTAATAAACGGTGAAAGCATGCAGGTTAAGGCGCTGTCTCAATGGTACAGAGATCTTCCCATTCAAGCAGAAAGGGGAGAAATTGTTGATATTAACGGTGTCGTGCTTGCAGATTCTCAAACCACCTATACCGTTTACGCGCGACCGATAGATTGCGTAGACAAAACTAAAACGGCTCGTATTCTTTCTGAAAAACTTAACTTAAATTATGAGCGTTTAGTGGAAAAACTGCAGTCAAAAACATCTGAAATTACCATAAAAAAGGGTGTGGATAAGGAAACTATACTAAACGTATTAAGCAGTGAAGTAAGTGGGGTTTTTATATCCGAAAGTATTAAAAGAGTATACCCTTACGGAGACTTTCTAACGCAAGTGTTAGGTTTTACAAACGTAGACGCGGTTGGTCAAACGGGTTTGGAGAGATACTATAACGACTACCTAAAAGGAGTGGACGGATACGCCTATACACCTTCTGACTTAGTAGGTAGGGAACTTGAAGGAGTTACTCACTTTGTAGAAGGTACAAAGGGTGCTACCTTAATGCTTACGATAGATAAACGTATTCAAGATATAACGGAAAACGCTATACTTGAGTGTATAACTAATACCAATTCAAAATCGGTTAGTGCAATAATTATGGACCCAAATACGGGAGAGATTAGAGCCATTGCAACAACTCCATCTTTTGACTTAAACGAAGTGCCGAGAGATAACGTTTTGGAACTTATGAAGTTGAGTAGGATAGGGCTTGTTAGCGACGTTTTTGAGCCGGGTTCAACCTTTAAAATGGTAACGGCTGCCTTGGGTATTGATAGTGGGAAAATAACCACTAACTATCGCTCTTATTGTGCGGGAGCGTTGATGGTTGACGGACAGCGTATAAAGTGTTGGAAAACAAAAGGGCACGGTTCTCAGTCCTTTTGCGAAGGCGTAGCGAGCAGTTGTAACTGTCTTTTTATGAATATAGCCTTAACTCTTGGCGTAGAATATTTCTATGACGGCCTTGAAAAATTTGGTCTAACGGAAAAGACGGGCATAGACCTTATGGGCGAAGCAAGTGGACTTACGATAAAGGAAGAAAGCGTTAAAAACGTTGACCTTGCACGCATCGGGTTTGGTCAAGCAATAGCGGTTACTCCAATAGAATTGCTTAGGGCATGCGCTTGCGTAATCAACGGTGGCAATCTCGTAACGCCTTATATTGCGAAAGAAATAGTTTCTTCTCAAGGTGAAGTGCTATATAAAGGCGGGAGAGAAATTAAAAAGGGGATAATTAAAGAAAGTACCTCTGAAATTATGCGTACCACCTTAGAAGGGGTAGTGTTGACGGGCTCGGGAAAAAGCGCACAGGTTACGGGTATAAGAGTAGGTGGTAAAACGGGTACTGCACAAAAATATGAAAACGGCGCTATTGCAAGAGGGAAATACGTCTCTACCTTTATAGGCTTTGCTCCCGTTGAAAAACCGGAATATATTGCACTAATCGTGGTAGACGAGCCCGTCGGTGCATATTACGGCGGTCTCGTAGCCGCACCATACGTAGGAAAAATGTTTAAGAATATTTTTGAACTATAAGGAGAAATATGTTACTTAAAGATTTACTCGTACGTGTTGAGTTGTCAGTAGAGTTAAAGGAAGATGCATTAGGTGTGGAGATTACTCACCTTACCCATAACTCTAAAGATTGCAAGGATGGGTCTTTGTTTTTTGCAATAAGGGGAGAGCATCAAGATGGTGCTAACTACGTTAGCGATGCAGAAACGTTAGGTGCTAAGGCAATTGTCGTAGAAAAACCGTTGAAAACAAATTTAATTCAAGTGGTAACGCCCAACGTAAGAAAGGCTATGGCGCAAATTGCTTCTAATTTTTACTACGATAGCCATAAGGATTTAAAAATTATAGGAATTACCGGTACTAACGGTAAGACAACTACCGTTAGAATGATTAGTGAAGTGCTTAAATGGACGGGCAAAAGAGTGGCAACGGTAGGCACGCTAGGTATTAGTGTTGGAGAAAGGGAAATTCCCTCTAATTTTACAACGCCCGACCCCATTGAATTACATAGAGTTTTTGAAATATGTAAACTTAGTGGAATTGAGTACGTAATTATGGAAGTTAGCGCTCACGCATTATACCATTATAAACTTTACGGAATGCATTTTACCGTTGTAGCACTAACTAATTTTACCCAAGACCACCTTGACTTTTTTGGCGATATGGAAAGTTATGCAAATGCTAAAAAAGTCTTATTTTCCAAGAATTTTAGTTCATTTCAGGTATTTAATGCCGACGATGAGTTAGGTAGAGAGATACTAAACCTAACCGAAGTGCCATATGCAACGTATGGTTTGAAGAATCCATCTGACGTGTTTTGTATAGATTATGAAACAGTGAAGGGTATAAAGGGAATAATCAACTGTTTTGACGACGTTTTTGAGTTTTCCACACCGTTTATAGGGGAATTTAACCTTTATAACGCGCTTTGTGCAATAACTATTCTAAGACTACTTAGCGTGGATACTGAAAGTATCATAAAAGGCTTTCAAAGAATGAAAGAAGTGCCGGGAAGATTTAACATTTTAGGAAATAGAAAACGGGTAATAATAGATTATGCACATACCCCCGACGGATTAAGTAACCTATTGGACTCGGCGCGCTCTATAACGAGTGGTAGGCTTATTTTAGTGTTTGGTTGCGGTGGGAATAGAGATGCAAAAAAGCGTAGCATAATGGGCAAAATTGCAGGCGAAAAGGCTGATTTTACCGTAATTACTTCCGACAATCCAAGGTATGAAGAACCACTACAAATCATACAAGAGATAGAAAAGGGACACAGGTTGGTAAGTGGTAATTACATATCTATAATAAATCGTGCTCACGCCATAAATTATGCAATAAGTACTGCAAGTATAAATGACGTAGTCGTTATTGCAGGTAAAGGAGCAGAAAATTACATAGAAGAAAGGGGAGTTAGGCATCCGTTTTCCGATAGGTCGGAAGCACTTTCGGTGCTAAATAGAGTGAATTATGAGTGATTATTTTGAGATAGGCATTGCCTTTCTATCCACCTTTATTTTGGGTATGTTAATTGCGCCTATCGTAATTAAAACGGCAAGTAGACTAAAGGCCAAACAAACCATACTAAGTTACGTTGAGCAACACAACCTTAAAAGTGGCACACCAACTTTTGGTGGGCTTATCTTTTTAATACCATTCGTGCTAATTTCCGCCATATTCGGTGGCTTTAGATACACTCTTTCCCGAATGGCGCTTGCCGTAACTATAGGATATGGTTTAATAGGTTTTTTGGACGATTATTTAAAGGTAAAATTTAAGGAAAATAAGGGACTAAAGGCTTACCAAAAGATAATATTCCAAACGGGTGTTGCCTTTTTCATTGCCTATTTTAGTTATAAAAACCCATACGTAGGCGCAAAAATAGCCTTAAATTTTTCTTTAGGAGAAATAAATCTTGGTGTTTTTTATATACCGTTTGCAATAGTTACCTTCCTTGCAATGTCTAACGGTGTAAATCTAACGGACGGGTTAGATGGTTTAGCAGGTACCACGAGCGCCATTTACGTAGTAACGTTCGTGTTTATAACCTTATTATCCTATCTTGATGCTTTAGCATATGGAAAAACTACCCATTCTGAAGAATTATACTCACTTATGTTATGTTCCTTATCTCTTGTAGGCTCTCTAATAGCCTTTCTATGGTTTAACAGTCACAAAGCCAAAATATTTATGGGCGATACCGGCTCTCTTGCCTTAGGTGCATTTCAAGGGGCGCAAGCGTTATTTATAAAAAATCCTTTAATAAGCATATTGGTAGGCATAATGGCAGTCGTTAGTTGCATATCAGTAATAGTGCAAGTGATAAGTTTTAAAACGAGGGGTAAACGTGTTTTTTTAATGGCACCTTTCCATCATCATTTGGAATTAAAAGGCGTAAACGAAGGAAAAATTGTAGGATATTACGCAATTATAACCACGATAGCAGGGGTGATTTCCCTTATGATAGCATTATAGGAGGCAATATGAAAACAGCATTAGTAATGGGCGTGCAATCCAGTGGAATATCTGCAAAACATCTTCTTGAAAAAGAAGGTTACGAAGTCCGTTTATACGACGATAGATTGGAACTTGAAAACAACTATAAGGATAGGGTAGAAGAGGCGTTAGAGGGTTTAGAGATGGTTGTGGTATCCCCTTCCATTCCATACGACCATTCCGTAGTTAGAGAGGCAGAAGGAAGGGGAATAAAAGTTATAAGTGAATTAGAACTCGGTGCAAGCCGTATAAACGCAGTAAAAATAGCCGTAACGGGTACGAACGGCAAGACTACTACCGTAGATATGTTGGAGAAAATGCTCAAAATTATGGGGAAAAAGGTGCGTACTATGGGTAACGTAGGATATCCCGTATCCCAAGTGGTATTAGACGGAGAAGAGTTGGATTACGCCATAATAGAATGTTCAAGTTTTCAATTAGAGCGCACTTACACCTTAAAGCCTAAGTATGCTTATTTTCTAAATCTTTCCCCCGACCATTTGGATCGCTATTCCACTTACGACGACTATTTCAATGCAAAAAAACGTATATTTAACCTTCAACAAGCAACTGATTACGCCTTTTTAAACGGAGATAGTAGGCAAATAAGGGAGATGGGTAAGAAACTGCTTGCAAACATAAAATACATTTCCACAAGGGAGCAAAAGGGAGACGTTTACGTAAAAGACAACTATTTTTACGTAGGTGGCCAGCCACTAATCAGCGTACGTGAAAGCCGTGCAAGGGGAGAACACAATCGTTTTAATATGATGGCAGTGCTAACTCTCGGTAGAATTTTAGGAGCAACTAAGGAGCAGTTGATGGCTTTCGTTAGGGAGTATAGAATACTTCCACATCGTATAGAATTTGTTTGTACTAAAAACGGAATAAGTTTCTATAACGACTCTAAGGGTACTAACGTAGGTGCATGTCTTGCTGCGATAGAAACGGTAGGTGGTAACATAGGGCTAATTATGGGTGGAAGTGATAAAAAGGAAGACTACACCGAATTTTTTGATGAAATCTATGATAAAGTCCGTTTTACTTGTATTACAGGCGCTAACGCTGAAAAGATATATGCATCTGCAATGAAGGTAGGTTATACCGACGTTAAGATAATGCCCACTTTAGACGATTGCGTAAAAGAACTTAGTGCAATTAACGGCATAGATACCGTATTGTTCTCTCCTGCAAGCGCAAGTTTTGATAGGTATCATAATTACCAAGAAAGGGGAGAGTACTTTAAAAATAGGGTATATGCACTTAAAGCGTAACGTAATCTTATCCACTTTAGCGTTATCTCTATTTGGAATAGTGATGATTTATTCTGCAAGTTCATATTCTGCAGAGTTACATACGGGAGACGCATTCTTTTACGTCAAAAAGCAAATCGTTGGGTTTATAGCGGGCCTTGTAACTATGGCTTTTGGCTATATGGTAAAAGAAGAATGGTTGAATAAGTTCAAATGGATAATAATGTTTCTTTCCTTAACGTTACTACTCGTATTATTCATTCCCGGAGTGGGGCAATCAAGTTATGGCGCAACAAGATGGATAAATTTAGGGTTCATAACCTTTCAAAGTTCAGAGATCGCGAAATTTGGTTTAGTAATATTTCTTGCTTGTTATTTATACGAGCATCCACCTATATCAGTAAAAGAATTAATTATTCCCGTTATAGCGGGACTAAGCACTTGTATATCAGTTATGTTAGAGCCTAATATGAGCATAACTATCGTAATAGGACTTTCCTTTATAATTATGCTTTACTTGGGTGGAATGAAAAGAAAACATATACTATGGTGTGTTGCGCTCGTAGCGTTAGCCATTCCTATACTGATAATCATAGAGCCGTATAGAATCAAAAGACTGATTGCATTCGTAGACCCTTGGGCAAACCCTAAGGGAGAAGGGTATCAATTAATACAATCATACTATGCTTTAGGCACAGGGGGATTGTTTGGAGTAGGACTATTTAATAGTAGGCAAAAGTATCTTTATTTACCCTTTGCAGAAAGCGATTTTATTTTCTCAGTTATAGGCGAAGAATTAGGGCTTTTTGGATGTCTTGTAGTAATGATAATCTACGGTATATTAATTTGGAGTGGCATTAAAATAGCACTTTTGGCTGAGAGCAATAGAACGAGAATGTTGGCGGCGGGTATTACTTCAGTTATTGCAATACAAACGCTTTTGAATATAGCGGTAGTAGGTGGGGCGGTGCCTCCAACGGGAGTGCCTTTACCATATATTTCAGCAGGTGGTAGTTCACTTATGGTTTTTATGTTTGCCTCAGGCTTGCTTGCAAGCCTTTCTAAAGAAAGCGCCTTTGATTTTAATAAGTTAACTTTAAGAAAAAAACTACATAGAATAAGATAGGAGCAGTATGGCGAAATATCTTATAAATGGTGGAAACAGGTTGGAAGGAGTTGTACAAATACAAGGGTCTAAAAACTCCGTTTTACCGATAATTGCAGCGTCAATAATGACGGATGGCGTAACGATTATTGAGAATGCACCACGGCTTACGGACGTTGAAAATATGCTTAAAATAATTAATTTTCTTGGCGCGAAAACGGAATTTGTGGACAATAAAATAATTATTGATGCAAAGCAAATAAATTGTTATGAAATCCCCTCTAACCTTGCAAAAGAGTTAAGAAGTTCCATTTTCTTGCTTGGGCCTTTAATACGGAGATTGGGAAAGGCAAAGGTCGCTTATCCCGGTGGATGCGACATAGGGCTTAGACCAATAGATTTACATATCAAGGCTTTAAAAGAGATGGGTGTGGAAGTCAAAGAAGAAGGTGGTTTCGTTTATTGTGACGGAAAAAACAAAACGAATTGCTCCATAACCTTAGATTATCCAAGCGTAGGAGCAACTGAAAACGCGTTACTTTTAGCAACGGGAATAAATGGTACGACCACAATTCTAAACGTTGCAACAGAGCCGGAAATAGAAGATCTTCAAAACTTCATTAACGCAATGGGTGGTAAGGTGGAAGGCGCAGGTACTACCCTAATTAAAGTTGTGGGTGGTATGCCACTAAAGGGTACGACTTACTCCGTTATGCCCGATAGAATTGAGGCGGGGACTTACCTGATTGCAGGGCTAATTTGTGGGTGCGACCTAACTTTAGAAGGCGCTAAGGACAAACATTTATCCTCACTTATTTCTAAATTTTCAAAATGGGATTGCAAAATTAGTGCAAGTAGTGATAGAATACATATAAACGCAAATGGTAAAATGGGTGAACTTGGTGTTGTTGAAACAAAGCCTTACCCAGGATTTCCTACTGATTTGCAAGCAGAAATATGCGCGCTTGCTACGATTTCTAAAGGCGCAACTATAGTCGTTGAAAATCTTTTTGAAGCGCGCTTTAAACATTTGCCTGAACTCGTTAAAATGGGTGCAAGGGTAAAAGTTAAGGATAGAGTTGCCGTAATTAGTGGAGTAGAGGCTCTCAAGGGTGCAGAAGTGTACGCTAAAGATTTAAGAGGCGGTGCATCGTTAGTTATTGCAGGTCTTGGAGCAAAAGGGCGCACTATAGTAAATGATATTGAGTTCATAGAGCGTGGTTACGAGAATTTGGTTGATAAATTCCGTAAAATAGGTGGAAATATAGAAAAAATACAACGATAGGGGAAATTCGTGAAAAGAAGGTATATCTCGGTTGCTTTAGGATTAGTTATCGTTTTAGTGGTTGCAATCTTAGGCAATTTGCTAAAAATAGGTAACGTAGAAATAGCGTTTGAGAAGACGCCCGTTTCTGCTACCGCCGAAGATATATACGACTGCTCCGAAATTGCATTAGGAGATTCCATTTTAAGCCTTAATGAAAACGTGGTTAAGCGCAATATTATGAATTCTTATGCAGATAACTCTATTGCCGTAACGGATATAGTTAGGGTATTTCCCAATAAAATTATCATATATTGCGTAGAGCACGTACCCACGTGTCTTGTAAACAAAAAAGGCAACGATGAAGTTTATGCCGTTGCTGACGGAGATTTCCAACTAAATAAGATGGTAAACAAAACGGACGTTGATATTAACGCATTCGTACTAATTGAGGGCGTGGTGGTTGAAGATAGTTACAACACTCCACAATTCAAAATTCTTAATAAGGTTTTCAGGACGATTGATAAAGAAGGGTTGGATTTAAGTGAACAACCTAAGGTTTTCTCAAAAGTTATTTATAGCGATAGCGAAATTACACTCGTTACGAGAAGTGGGGATAGCATCGTTTGCAACTATTCTTCTCAAACGATAGAAGATGCTGTTTCAAGTGCCTATAAGAACTATTTTAACAACTAAAATCAATAATTTTCATAAAATTTCATAAAACTCTATTGACACGCGCGCACGCATAATATATAATAAAAATATATAAGTGCGTAAATTTATAGGAGCGTATCAATGAAGACTAAAAAGGTTGCCGTTTTAGATATAGGTTCAGATGCAATTACTCTCGTATTGCAAGATAAATACACCGATTCCTATACCTTCCGTGCCGTACAAGAGTACGACGGTTTTTATAATGGCGAATTTTTTGACCCACAAGGTCTTTTTAAGGCTATATCAAGCCTTGTTTCCGAATGTGAAAAGTCAACTTTTACAAAAATCAATCAACTTTTAGTGGGTGTTCCCGGTGAATTTAGCGCAGTAGTAACTTCTAAGGTTCAAAACGACCTTGGCATAAACCGTAAGGTTATGGAAATGGACGTAGATGCACTTTATGCTTTAGGCGAACCCAACTCAGGAGATCACGTTTGCATTTCAGCAAGTCCAATTTATTTTGAACTTGACGACGGCACTTGCACCATCACACCAGTAGGCGCAACTACTAAGAAACTCAAATGTTTGATGAGTTATATCGTTGCTGAAAAGTCATTTACTACTCTTTTTGACCAAATAGGCAAAGAGTTAGGTCTTTCATTCACATATGCCTCAGGTGTACAAGCAGAAGTTATGTACGTGGTACCCGAACAACTTCGTGATGAAGGCGTAGTTCTCGTTGACGTAGGTTATACTACCACTTCAGTTGCTTATGCAATAGGGGATGGTATTGCTCATATGCTCTCGTTTAGTTTAGGCTCAGGTCATATTGCTGCAGATATTAGTGAAATTAAGGAAATTCCTTATGCACACGCTCTTGCGCTTGTTGATAGGGTAAACTTGAATATTGATGCAAGTGAAGAAGATGAGTATGCAGTTTCAGTTGGACAAGAAATTGCTTATTATAAGATTAAAGAAATCAATGAAATTGCATCTGCACGTATTGAAAACATTGCAGATATGATTGGTAAGGCAATAAGAAATTCTTACTATGACGTTAGCCTTAATACTAAAGTATTACTTACAGGAAGTGGTATATCTCAAATTCCCGGTGCAAGAGAAATTGTTGCAAGGTTAACTTCACGACAAGTAGAAATTCTTGCTCCAGATATTTTACAATTTAACAAACCTAAATTTTCACAAGTCGCAGGTCTTTTAGTCGTACAACAAAGACAACTAATGCAAAAGCGTACAAATAAAATAATTAAAAGTCTTAAAGAATTCATAAGCAGGAGGAAATAAGGATGTCAAATTCTTACGGCGTAGCAAATATAAAAGTAATAGGTGTTGGCGGTGGTGGCGGTAACGCAGTTAACCGTATGATTCTTGCCGGCATTAATTCTTGCACTTTTATTGCTGCAAATACCGATATGCAAGCGCTTAATATGAGCAAAGCGCCCATTAAAATTCAACTTGGTGCAAATCTTACCAAGGGTTTAGGTGCGGGTGCAGACCCTGAAATGGGTGCAAGAGCGGCAGAAGAAAGCAAGGAAGAAATCCGCGCTCATCTTGAAGATACCGACCTTTTGTTTATTACCGCAGGTATGGGTGGTGGTACCGGTACTGGTGCTGCTCCTGTAATTGCTCAAATGGCAAAGGAAATGAACATTCTTACTATTGCCGTAGTTACAAAACCATTTGAAACGTTTGAAGGCAAACGCAGAATGGATAATGCACAAAAGGGTATTGATGCACTTCGCCAAGTAGTTGATACCTTGCTCGTTATTCCAAATGAAAAAATTCAAATGTTTGTTCCTAAAGGAACAACTCTTGTACAAGCATTCAAAGTTGCAGACGATGTTTTAAGACAAGGCATTCAAGGAATTACTGAAATTATTACCACTCCTTCATTGATTAACCTTGACTTTGCAGACATAAAGACCATTATGAAGAATAAGGGTAACGCTCATATAGGTATGGGTAAAGGAAAGGGCGAAAATCGCACCTTTGAAGCTGTGCGTCAAGCAGTACAAAGCCCACTTCTTGAAACTAACATTCAAGGCGCAACCGACATTATCGTTTACGTAATTGGCAACGAGGGTCTTACGATGGAAGAAGTTAACAACGCAGTAAGCCTTATTCGTGACGTTGCAGACCCAAGTGCAAACATAATTTTCGGTATGGGTATTGACGCAGCACTTGACGATTGTTGCAAGATTACCGTTATAGCAACTGGTTTTGAAACTCGCCCCGATGGTAGAGCAAAGTATACTCAAATAAGCCGTCCAATGTTCAATAACGACAATGAGCGTAATTCAAAAATGGATAGAATGTATGGTTATCCTCAAGAAGAAGTTGCAGCAACGCAAACTGCTCCTGCTCAAGAGCAACAACCACAATTTACTCAACCAAGTTATAATCCCCAACCTATGGGTAGAATGGAAGTAAGCGACTCAAAAATTCCTCCATTCCTTCAAAGAATAAAGGATAAAAATAGATAATTTATCTTAAACTTAACGCACTAAAGAGAAAACGATAATTCGTTTTCTCTTTTTTTTTAAAAATGGACCTATTAAAATTAGTAGAGTTTTTAACGATAATTACCAAGGCGTATCTATCGTTGTATTTAATCTTAACCTTGTTAAAAGAGGACGTTAGTCTTTTAAGGCTAACTATTTCGTCGTTAATAATAGGAATTTATCTTTTTTATAAAAATTCAATTGTAAACGATAATTTTATTCTAAGCGTTATCATTGCAACGATTTCTATACTAATTGCCAAAAAGGAGTATACTTTTTGGGAATATTTTAAAATATCCTTTTTGTTTTTTGTCGTAGAGATTTTAGCAAAAGGAATGGAATATATGCTTGTCAAAGTAATAAATCCAAATGAACTATTAAGTGAATTGATAGTGTGTTTTAGTATACTTTTGGCATCATTTGCCTTGAAATCCACAATTTTTTTACTATCAATAAGTAAAAAACGAACAAGTGCTTATAAAGTTGTTTTGGAGAGCGAAGGAAGGTGTTTTAAGACAAAAGGATTCTTTGATAGTGGCAATATGCTTTATTACAAAAAAATACCAGTAATAATAATTAGTAACAAAATCAGTGAAAAATTAGCGCTTAAACCCGATAGAAAAATAGTGGTTAATACTATTAGTGGCAACGCGACGTTAATGGGTGGAGAGTTATCGTTAAAGATATTTTCAGACAAAAAATCACATAAGATACTAAGAGTTTGCTATGGTATATCAGATACAATAAATAGTAGAGGATATGAAGTAATTTTACATAGAGATATGGAGATTTTATGAAAAATATATTTGTTAAGATATTAGCGTTATTTAAAAGAATATTCTCGCTTACCGATAGCGTAGATTATATGGTTTCATTGCCAAGTCCGCTGGAAGGAGAAGAGGAACAAAAGTATATTAAACTTGCAGAAAGTGGCGATTTAGAGGCGAGAAACGTGCTTGTTGAGAGAAATTTAAGGCTTGTAGTATACATAGCAAAAAAATTTCACAACACTGGGATGGACTTGGAGGAACTTGTAAGTGTTGGAACTATAGGGTTAATAAAAGCAGTTAAAAGTTATAATAGTGAAAAAAAGATTAAACTTGCTACTTATGCCTCAAGATGCATTGAAAACGAGATACTTATGTATCTTAGGAAAATGGTCAAAACAAAAAGTGAAGTTAGTTTAGACGAGCCATTAAACGTGGATTACGAGGGCAATAAATTACTACTTAGCGACGTTTTAGGAACTGATGGCGGGGAAATATATCGCGAAGTGGAAATGGAAGTAGAAAAGGGCATATTGCGGGAATTGTTTAACAAGTTGGAAGAGCGCGACCGTCTTATACTTTGCATGCGATACGGTCTTTACGGTGTGGAAGAAAAAACGCAAAAAGAAATAGCGGACATGATGGGGATATCTCAGTCCTATATAAGTCGTTTAGAAAAGCGTATATTAGATAAATTAAAGACGGAATTTATGAAATTGGAATAAAAAAGAATTTTTATGAATTACTTTATCTTTTTGGTGCATACTTGGAAGGAGGAGGCGCCCAAAATGGTAAAAAAAGTAATGGGAATTGACGTAAACAAGTTGCCTGAATTCTCCAGTTGTGAGATAGATAGTATGATTAGAGAAATAAAAAAAGGTAGGGTAGAACTGAGAGAAGAATTTTTACTTGCAAACGTTAGGTTGGTATTACTTGCAATAAAAAAATTTAAGACCGTTAAGGAAAGTCCAGATGATTTATTTCAGGTTGGAATGTTGGGTTTAATTAAAGCAACGGATAATTTTGATACTTCCTTTAATTTAAAGTTTTCCACTTATGCCGTACCAATGATATACGGTGAAATGCGAAGATTTGTTAGAGAAGGCACGGCTTTTAAGGTTGGAAGACAGGTAAGAGACGTTGCATATAAAGCAGTTCAGGCAAGGGAAAAGTTGGAAAAAGAGGGAAAGGAAGCAACTTTAAACGAAATTGCAGAAGAACTAAACCTTCCTTATTACGAGGTAATTAGTGCGTTAGATGCGTTAGTAGAGCCACAATCTATGTACCAAGAAGTATATGGGGATGATGGTGACGGTGTGGAAATAGTTGACCTTGTTAAAGACCCTAAAAGTGATTGCGACTACGTAGAGAAGATAACCTTACTTGACGGTGTAAAATCACTTCCTGAAAGGGAAAGACGGGTAATAGAGATGCGTTATTATCAGGGCTCTACACAAACGGAAATCGCAAAAGTTTTGTGCGTCTCCCAAGCACAGGTTTCAAGGCTTGAAAAGGGTGCGATAGAAAGGCTTAGAGAATGTCTTAACGATTAAAAAGGACGTAATTCGTCCTTTTTTTGTAATAAAACGAAGAACGCCACATAAAATTGTTTGGGAGAATTTATGCAAGGCATAGACTATACGTTTTGTGAACTTAGAGAAAAAGTGGTAATAAATTGTACAGATGGTAAACAACTTGGTAGAATAGTTGACGTTGCCCTTCATTGCACGGGAAGAGTCGTAGGTTTAATTGCAGCGGGAGACAAAAGAATGTTTAAAAGTTTTTCGGGCAACGAAAACATCTTCATTCCTTGGCAAAAGGTAAACAAAATAGGCGATGACGTAATTTTAGTAGACCTCGGGGCAGTAAATTCTACGGAAATATGTAAATAATATTTACATAGTGCTTTACAACG
Source organism: Candidatus Stercoripulliclostridium sp. (assembly GCA_045631675.1). Taxonomy (GTDB): domain Bacteria; phylum Bacillota; class Clostridia; order Christensenellales; family DTU072; genus Stercoripulliclostridium_A. The sequence continues at coordinate 20,075 of JAZQVF010000025.1, read as the reverse complement.
GACGCAAGATATTGTATAATTATTAGAGAAAATAGCGGAGAAATACAATATGAAGTGTCCTTTTTGCAGTAGTCTTGATTCAAAAGTAGTTGATTCTCGTCTAAACGATGACGGTACCGCCATTAGAAGACGTCGTGAGTGTGGCGCTTGCGCTAAGCGTTATACTACCTATGAAAAAATTGAGTCAACCCCGGTTCTCGTTATAAAAAATAACGGTAATAGGCAAATTTTTGATTCATCAAAAATTAAAAACGGCATCATCAAGGCTTGTGAAAAGCGTCCCGTTTCTATGGCTAAAATTGATAAACTCGTAAGCGACATTGAAAAGCAAGTTAACAATACTTTAGCCCAAGAAATTTCTTCAAAGAAAGTTGGTGATATGGTTATGAACGGCTTGAAAGGATTAGACGACGTTGCATACGTTAGATACGCATCCGTTCATAGACAATTCAAAGATATCAACACTCTTTTAGAAGAAATTGAAAAACTCGTTGCTGACAAAACTGATGAGGATAAATAAAATTGAGAGTTTATAAGTTTGATAGAAAGCCTTTGAGGCTTTCCAAATATTTAAGCGAAGTATTCCCTGAATTAAGGTACGGTTATTTCCGTACCCTTTTGAAGTTAAGGGAAATTAGAATTAATGGTAGGAAGGTAGGTGACGACCTAATTCTTCAAAAAGGTGACGTCGTTGAAGTTTATTGCGATGAAGATAAACTTTTAAAGTTCAACTTTGAGTCCGTTTACCAAGATGAAAATATTCTAATTGCAATTAAGCCAAGGGGCGTTTGCAGTGAAGAATTTGCAAATAGAATTTCTACTACTCTTAATAAACCAACGGCTCTTGCACATAGGTTAGACACCAACACTAAAGGCCTTCTAATTATGAGCCACAATGAAAGCACGGCTCAAGCATTAAGAGAAGGATTTAAAAAAGGTTTTATTGAAAAGAAATATCACGCCTTAGTAGGGGGTAACCTAAAAGACCACCTTGATTTAAAGGCATATCTAATTAAAGATGCAGAAAAGGGTGTGGTAACCATAACCGATATTAAAGTAAACGGTGCAGTGCCTATTCGTACCGAAGTTCAGCCTAAGGAAATAGGGGAAGATACTACCATAGTAGAAGTAACGCTACATAGTGGAAAAACCCATCAAATTAGGGCGCATCTTGCCTATGCCGGTTATCCTATCGTAGGTGATACTAAGTATGGAGATTTTGAACTTAACCGTTTGATGAGAGCGAAAAGACAATATCTTACTGCAACTCGCCTTGCGTTCAAGTTCCCTAAGGGAAGTAAACTTCAATATCTAAACGAAAAAGTATTTGAAGTAGAAAGAGATTTTTAGTACATTGTACTAACTAATCATTTAAAATTCCAAATTTTCTTTATTAATTGCGGTACGAAGTTTATGTAGTACCGCTTTTTCAAGCCTTGATACGTAACTTCTTGAAATGCCGAGAATATCGGCTGTTTCTTGTTGAGTTTTACCTTCGCCCTCAGTAAGTCCGTACCTTATGTCAATTAATTGTTTTTCCCTTTCATTAAGATGTTTGTCAATTAGTTTGACAATGCCTTGACGGGTTATATCGTTTTCCGTTTTCTTATACATAGTTTCTTCATCAATAGAAAGCATATCTATAATTTTTAGTTGATTACCATCGTTATCGGTGCCTATTTCATCATATAGAGAAAGGTCGTTTTGTCTTTTTTTATAGGCGCGCATAGCCATTAGTATTTCGTTCTCAATACATCTTGATGCATAGGTAGCAAGGGTAGTGCTTTTGTCCCCTTTATAAGTGTTTATTGCTTTAATCAGTCCTATAGTTCCAACGGAAATCAATTCGTCTTTGTCGGGATAATTTGTGTATTTTTTTGCAATATAAACGATTAACCTTAGGTTGTGTTTAACTAAAACGTCACGAGCGCTTACGTCACCGTTTTGAAATCTTTCAAGGTAATATTTTTCCTTTTCAGGAGATAGGGGATGGGGAAAAGAATTATGACTTTCTATTCCCGAAGTTAATAATAATACGCCAGAGAGTACTGCAAAGAAACCTTCAAGTAAAATAATAACCTGCCTTTTAGAGATAATATATGCTGAAAATCGACAAAAAGTGCTAAAAAACAAAAATACCACCCTAAGGTGGATTCTTGAGTTAGTCTATAAGCCGAGTTCTGTATTTGACGACCATCTGTCTTGCCCCATAGTCACCTATGGGATCTAGCGATTGAGGGGACGGACGGGCAGCCCATAGTCCCTTTTCTCTTGCATCGAGTGGGGTTTACACAGCCAATTTCGTTGCCGAACTGCTGGTGAGCTCTTACCTCACCTTTTCACCCTTACTATCAACGATAGCGGTACTTTTCTGTTGCACTTTCCCTAAAGTTGCCTCCGGCAGGATTTCTCTGCCACTCTGCCCTGTGATGCTCGGACTTTCCTCACACTTGGTGCAGCCGTCTGACTAACTATAAAAAGTTTAGCACGACGTCAAAAATATGTCAACTCATTCAATATTCAATTTGTACTTATTGACTTTTGCTTGCGCGCGTGATAATATAAGTGCGTATGGATTTATTTGAAGCATCAAGAAAATCAATGGCGCCACTTAGTGAAAGAATGCGCCCCAATCGTTTGCAAGATTTTATCGGGCAAAAACATTTGATCTCAAAAGGATCATTGCTTTCTCGTGCAATAGAGGCCGATAGATTAGGTAGTTGTATATTTTACGGACCTCCAGGCACAGGCAAGACCACTCTTGCAAATATAATTGCAGAATCAACGGGCGCTGCATACGCTTATTTGAATGCTGTTTCCAGTGGTGTAAGTGACGCGAAAAAAGTAATTGACGATGCACGCTCTCGTCTATCACTTTATGGCAAAAAGACCTATCTTTTACTTGATGAATGTCATCGTTGGTCTAAGGCGCAAAGCGATTGTGTTTTAAGCGCTATTGAAAAGGGTGAAATAATTTTCATTGGCTCAACGACGGAAAATCCATTTGTTACGATGACTAAGGCTATCGTAAGTAGATGCCGTATATTTGAGTTCAAACCTCTTACTCAAGATGATATTAAAGAAGGACTACTTCGTGCGTTAAAAGATGACGTTAAAGGCTTAGGACAATACAAGCCACAAGTAACTGAACAAGCATTAAACCATATTGCATGGATGGCTAACGGCGATATGCGTAACGCATTTAACGCACTTGAACTTGCCGTAATTACCACTTCTCCAAACGAACAAGGTATAATTGAAGTTGACGTAAAGATAGCGGAAGAAGTTTCACAAAAGAGAGCGCTTTCCGTTGATGAAAGTCTATATTACGACATAATTTCTGCCTTTTGTAAAAGTTTACGTGGTTCTGACCCCGATGCGGCAGTATATTACGCGATGCGTTTGTTAAATGCAGGTTGTGATCCTATGCTTATTTGTAGAAGGCTGGTCGTACATAGCGCAGAAGACGTAGGTATGGCAGACCCATATGCATTGAATATTGCTATGAATGCTCTTCAAGCAATGGAAAAACTTGGTATACCCGAAGGTAGGATACCGCTAACTGAGGCAATAATTTACGTATGCCTTGCCCCGAAATCAAATTCAGTGGTAAACGCAATGTATTCTGCTGATGAATATAGCAAAAGGGCAGAAGACCAAACCATTCCTTACTACCTTAGAGATGCCAACTACAAGGTTGAAAAGGTATCGGGATATAAGTACCCACACGATTACGGTGGTTGGGTTGAACAAAGATATTTGCCAGAGGCACTTGGTGACGTAAGATTTTATGAGCCAAGTAACAATGGTAGAGAAAAAAACATAATAATACCCAAAGACAAAAATAATAATAAGGAGTAACATTTATGGCAGATTTAAAAGGCACTAAGACCGAAAAAAACCTATGGTACGCATTTGCAGGCGAATCACAAGCACGCAACAAGTACGACTATTTTGCATCTAAGGCAAAGAAAGAAGGCTATGAGCAAATAGCAGCAATTTTCCAAGAAACTGCTCTTAACGAAAAAGAACACGCTAAACTTTGGTTCAAAGAACTTAACGGTATCGGTTCAACTATGGAAAACCTTCTTGCAGCAGCGGCTGGTGAAAACGAAGAATGGACCGAAATGTATAGAGTATTTGCTGATGAAGCAGAAGCAGAAGGTTTCGTAGCGCTTGCTGCTAAACTAAGAGGCGTTGCAGCGATTGAGAAGACTCACGAAGAACGCTATCGTGCACTTATTGCAAACATTGAAAATGGTACCGTATTTGCAAAAGGTGAAGCAACCGAATGGCGTTGCCGTAACTGTGGACACATTCATTTTGGTGTAAAGGCTCCCGAGCTTTGCCCAGTTTGCGCTCATCCCAAGGCATATTTTGAACTTGAAAAGAAAAATTATTAATCAAAAATGATTGAAATTTCCAACCTGTCAAAAACATATCGCTCAAGCGGTAAGAAAGCGGTTGATAACCTCACTCTTACCGCAAAAAGCGGTGAAATATACGGCTTTTTAGGACCAAATGGTGCAGGAAAATCCACAACGATTAAGTGTCTTACCGGCATTTTAGGGTACGAAGAAGGTACCATAAAGATTGACGGTGTAGACTTAAAGGAAAACCCTGTGCTTGCAAAGAGCAAAATAGGATATATTGCCGACGAACACTTTCTTTACGAGGGTTTGACGGGTAGGCAATATATCAACTTCGTTTTGGATATATTCGGCGTTGACGGTGTAATTAGAGAAAAAAAGATTAACGAATTCGCTGATATTTTTGAAATGACTTCGCACCTTGATGAAAAAGTCAACTCATACTCTCACGGTATGAAACAAAAGATTAGTTTAATTGCTTCTCTTGCGCACGATCCAAAGGTCTTCATATTAGACGAGCCTATGACGGGATTGGACCCAGAATCCACCTTTAATCTTAAAAAAATAATGCAAAAAATGGCAGAAGAGGGCAAGGTGGTATTCTTTTCCTCACACGTACTTGACGTTGTGGAGAAACTTTGCACGAAGGTTGGCATTATTGACAACGGTAAGTTAATTGCAGAATATGACGTTAACGAACTTAAAGATAACGATAAATCGCTTGAAGACACCTTCTTAAAACTAACCTCGGAGGCTAAGTAATGTCCTTTAAGTTAGCTTTCGCTCAATACGTTTCACTCTTAAAGACGATGTTACTTAATACTCTTGGTCTTTCCATAAACAAAAACGTGGAAAAGGTTAAGGGCGTTAAGAAGATAGGAAAGGGTGGCGTAATTATACTTACTATCTTTGGCTTTGCAAGCATACTTGGTTATTTGGTTATAAATTCCATTGAATTAACCAAGGCTGCAATGGCTTCTGATATGGTGAAAGAATTGCATTACGGCCTTATTGCACTTGCACAAATATCGGTTTTATTTTTTGGTCTTGCAGGGCTTATAAATAACCTTTATTTTGCAAAAGATGCCAAAACGTTGTCCGTTTTACCATTTAAAGAAGGCGTAGTATTTGGTGCAAAGTTTACTATGACCTATCTTGCAGAATTATTGTTTGCAGGCATCGTTTATCTTCCCCTTGCAACCACTTCAGGGATAGTGCTTTTAAAGTACGGATACTCAGTAAGTTGGACTTTTTTCTTAGTTGAAATAGTTAACTTCTTGTTTATACCAGCGATTCCACTTCTTGTTGCAACGCTAATTTCACAACCTATTATGTGGTTGGTAAGTAGATTGAAAAATCGCACCTTAGGTACAACTATAGGAATGGCATTATGCTACGTAGCGTTTTTCATAATTTATTTCCCAATGGTAATGGGGATTAGTAGCGTAGCGGAAGAAGGTGTTTTAAATGGTGGCATTATTAACGTTTTAGTAGGACTAAAACAAGGTACGATATTTAATTATCCACTCGTTGAGGCCTTACTTGGTAATAATTGTGCCGTAAATTTATTAATTTACCTTGCAGGAGTAACGTTAATTCTTGTAGTAGCCACTGGACTTTCAATAGTATTCTTCAAGAGAGCGGTAACACTACTTGGAGAAGGCGGTGGCTCTTTTAAGGCTAAGGTAAAGAAAGGGGAAAATAAGGCTAATTCTTTAATTAAGAGTTTTTTAGTTAAGGATTTAAGAGTTATGATGGGACAACCTCAGTTGTTTTTAAGCATAATTTTGGTCTTAATTCTTCCCATAATCGTAGTATTCTTCCTTAATTCAACCTTCGTTGAAGGACCTGAATTGGAAGAAGGAATGAATTCACAAGTGTTCGTTGTGGCTATAGCAACTTACATCATTAGCATGATGTCTTGCGTAGGAAATCCTTTTGGATTCGTAGGTTTTTCATTAGAGGGGAAAAACCTGTTTGTCCTAAAAACGATGCCTATTGCAATTAAGGACCTTATTAAAGCAAAATTGTATTTTGCAAGTACTTTAACTTTGGTTTCAAGCATCGTTATACTAATTGCTTTTCCAATTGTGAGTGGTATAAGCAATGCTGTCGTTATAATCGGATTACCGCTTTTATCCTTACTTTCTGGCGTAGCGTTTAACTCTATGGCATTGTATAACGACCTTAAAAAACCGAATTTAACTTGGACTAACGTTAATGAATTAACGAGAAACAATCTAAAGGTAATGAAACCTATGCTAATTGCAATAGGATGCTCATTCCTTAATATGGTAATAGGCATAATGCTTGCAGTATTTAGCGAAACCTTTAACTTAGGAGATTACGCCATATACTCAATATATTACGCATTATGTATTATTCCACCAATAATTATACTTAGTATATATCTAAAAAAACTCTTGAATGCAGAAAAAGAGTTTGAATGCATAGGAGGATAAATGAGAAAATTAGCATTAGACGTAGGTGACGTTAGAATAGGGTTTGCAACAAGTGATATCATGGGCATTATTGCTTCAGGATACGAAACTTATACGAGAAAGGGCGCGCCTAAGGACTATGAATATATAAGAGATTTTTGCAAAAACAATCAAGTGGATACTATCGTAATAGGTCTACCCGTCAATATGGATGGCACTGAAGGGGATAGAGTAACTATCACTCGCCAATTTGCAGAAGAATTAAAGGAATATATCGGAGAAAGAAAGATAGTATTTCAAGATGAAAGACTTACTACCGTGCAAGCAGAAAGAATGCTAATTCAAGGCGGTGTAAGAAGAGAAAAACGCAAAAAAGTTATTGATAAGGTTGCTGCAACAATTATTTTGCAATCTTATTTAGATAAAATTAACTACTAATCATAAGGAGAATAATATGGCTAACGACAAAATTAAAAACGATATTGAAGAATTAGAAGAGGAAGAAGTTATCGTGCTTTTGAACGAAGAAACTGGTGAAGAAGTAGAATTTTCCCTTCTTGCTATGCTTGAAGTAGACGGCAAAACTTACGCATACCTTGAACCTATAGAAGATATTGATGGTTTTGAAGAAGGCGATCTGCTAATTAATCGCGTAGAGTTTACCGAAGACGGCGAAGAAAAGTATTTACCTATTAGCGACGATGATGAACTTGACGCTGCTTTTGAAGCATTTGACGCTATGTACGTTGAACAATTTGGTATGCACGCCGACGGTACTCCTAATGAGGACTAAAATGAAAGTGAAGAAATTTATATCCATTTTACTTATTTTATTTATATGTACAAGCGTAGGCGCGTGTTTAATAGGTTGTAAGGAAAATGGAGAAGGAGAAAATATGCAATACGTAGCAACCTTTATCATTACCGATCAAGATGGCACTGACAGAGTAGTTAAAATTCAACTACACCCTGACAAAGCACCTAAGAGTGTAGAAAACTTCACCAATCTTGCAAACGACGGATATTATGATGGACTTATTTTCCATCGTATAGTACCAGGTGGATGTTTACAAGGTGGTGGATATAGGATAGTAGATAACTCTATTGAAGAAGCACCTGAAATTCCATCAATCAAGGGCGAATTTGCATCAAATGGTTGGGATAAGAATGACATAAAGCACGTTTTTGGCACTATTTCTATGGCAAGAACCAACGTGAAGGATAGCGCAACCAGTCAATTTTTCCTTTGCACGGGTTCATACCCAAGTTGGGATGGCGAATACGCAGGTTTTGGTACCATCGTTGATGAACAAGAAAGCAAGAATAATTTGAGTATTCTTGCAGACTCAACTTATGGCAACATCGGCTATGGTTTTACTACCTTCCCATACCCAATTTTAGTTATCAAGAGTGTAAGGGTAGCCTAATCTTAAAATTCCTACTTGAAAAGTAGGAGACTATATGGTATTCTAATATATATGAGCAGAGTTAATTCAAAGGTTAAAAATTTATTCCTTTATTCAGCGATAGCAATTGTTATCGCGCTTTGTGTTGTATGTATAACGCTTTCAACTTCACAAGTTACTGCAAGGGCAGAAGAAGACAATTATGCTTTCAGTCTTACTACCAACAGTTTTATTTATGATGGAAAAGCGTTAGATTTGCCTCTAAACGTTACTAAAAACGGTATGGAATTTAGAGATTATACTATTTCCTATCTTAAAGATGGTGAAGTAGTTAGCGAGGCAAAAGACGTAGGTAATTACGTAGCAACGGTTACCATTAATAACGTTGAACCGTTAAAGCAAGCGGAAGTAAGTTTTGAAATTACTCCCAAACCTTTGAATATCGTTGTGAGTGGCGCAACGACTTTCCTATATAGTGGTATGGGGTATGGTCGCGGTGTATCACCTTTAGGTGTTTTTACCGGTGATGAGTGTGAAATTATCACGACTTACAAGGGTAACGAAAGTGCACACGAACTTGAAGTAGGCGTGTTACCCGTTCACGCTGATACCTACGATATGTTCTTTTCAACGAGTAATCCTAACTATATGATAGGAGATATTGACGGGGAAACCACTCTCGTTATTCAAAAACGTACTTTGTACGTTAGCGTAAACAATACTTCAATTACTTACGGAGAAACCCCTGAGTTTTCTATGAATATTATCGGATTCGTAGGGGAAGAAAACGTTAGTGTGATAGAAAGAATGCCCACCGTTACTACCAACGCAACTGAAGTTGGCGTGCATCTTGTCAATGCTAATGGTGGTGTTGCAGAAAATTATAGGTTTGAGTACACACCGGGCTCACTAACCATTAATGGTTTAAGCGCCATAGGTGCAATTGAAGGAACTTCTATTGAATTTGACGTATCCGGTGTTTTTGCTCCATCAACCATTTACAACGGAACGATAGTTGACGCTAAGAGTGAAGAGGGTAAGGAGTTTGTTAAGACGGCAAGAAGATATCGTATGCTTAACTTTACTTCTAAAGCAACGCTTATTTATCAACTTGACGTACAAAATGGTGCGCAAATATCCGACAAAGTGTCAATTGCGTTCAATAATTTCACAAGTTTGAATGCGGATAAAAACTATTTTATCGTTGTAATTGATAACAATGGTGTTGTAAGTAAAATTACCAAGTATGAATACATGAACGGAACACTTTCTTTTAACGCACCTTCTCTTGGTACCGTAATTATTTTTGAAGACTCATATAGTACGACCGTACTTTGGCTTACCATTGCCGCTGTTATCGTCTTTATCATTATGTTGTTTATAGCAGAAAGATGGCAATATCGCAACGCTAAGCGAAAAGCAGACGACGATGCAAGGAAGAGAAGGGAAGCAAGAAAAAACGATGGTTACGAATGGTAAACCTAAAATAATACAACTAATTAGATAAGAAGCCCCAAATGGGCTTTTTATTTTTATATTTATATAAAAAGTGTATTAAATCGTTTGCAAAAGGCCTACTTATTGTGTTATCATACATAAGCCATAATACGCACCCTTGCAGAGAAAATCGTTGTTGCCGTTAAGGTGGCGGTTTTTTAAGAAGCATGGGGAGGAAAAAACAAATCAGGAGGTATATTTAAAATGGCAGTTATTTCAATGAAGCAACTCTTAGAAGCAGGCGTTCACTTCGGACACCAAACCAAAAAATGGAACCCCAAGATGGGCAAGTACATTTACGATGCAAGAAACGATATCCACATTATCGATCTTCAACTTACCGTTGACCTTGTAGAAGAAGCATACAAGTTCATCCACAAAGTAGCATCCGAAGGCAAGAACATTCTTTTCGTAGGTAAGAAAAAGCAAGCAAAAGAAGCTATCCAACAAGAAGCAGAACGTTGTGGTATGTTCTACATGAACGAAAGATGGCTCGGTGGTACCCTTACCAACTTCCAAACTATTCGTACCCGTATTGACAAACTAAACAAGCTCAACCAAATGGAAGCTATCGGCGAATTTGAACTTCTCCCCAAGAAAGAAGTTATCAAACTCAAAGCAGAACGTGATAAACTTGAACAAAACCTTGGTGGCATCAAGAACATGCGTAACCTTCCCGGTGCATTGTTCGTAGTTGACCTCAAGATTGAGCACATCGCAGTTCAAGAAGCACGCGCTCTTGGTATTCCAATCGTAGGTCTTGTAGACACCAACTGTGATCCCGATCTCGTTGACTACGTAATCCCTGGTAACGACGACGCTATCCGCGCTATTAAACTTATCGCAAGCGTAATGGCTGATGCAGTTATCGCAGCTAAAGAAGGTACTGAATACGTAAGCGACAAAGAAGTTGCTGCAGAAGAAGTTTTTGAAGACTAATTTAACGAATTGATATAAAGGAGAATAGAAATATGGCAAATTTTACCTCTAAAGACGTAGCTGCACTACGTGCAAGTTCAGGCGCAGGCATGATGGATTGCAAGAAGGCTCTTGAAGCATGTGACGGCAATATGGAAAAAGCAACCGAATGGCTCCGTGAAAAGGGCATGGCAACCGCTGCTAAGAAAGCAGGCAGAATTGCTGCTGAAGGTATCGTTGACAGTTATATCCACATGGGTGGCAAAGTTGGCGTTCTTCTCGAAGTTAACTGTGAAACCGACTTCGTTGCTAAAGGCGAAGATTTCAAAGCATTTGCACACGACGTAGCACTTCAAATTGCTGCTGTTAAACCCCTTTACGTAAGAAGAGAAGAAGTTCCTGCAGACGTTATCGCTAAGGAAAGAGAAATCGCTCTTGCACAAATCAATAACGATCCCAAGATGGCAACTAAGCCCGATATGGTTAAGACCAAGATTATTGATGGTAAGATCGAAACCTACTACAAAGAAAATTGTCTTCTTGACCAAGCATTCGTTAAAGATAGTTCTAAGACCATCAACCAACTCACCATCGAACAAACCGCTAAGTGTGGTGAAAAGGTTACCATTCGTCGTTTCGTAAGATTTGAAATGGGTGAAGGCCTTGAAAAGAGAAACGAAAACTTTGCTGAAGAAATCGCAAAGGCAACCGCTAAATAGTTATTAATTAAGGGATACTTAGTATCCCTTTTTTATAAGGAGTAAGTATGCAACCTAAATATAATAGAATTTTACTTAAGATCTCTGGTGAAGCACTTGCAGGAGAAAAAGGTTTTGGTCTTGACCAAGATATTATTGCAGGCATCATTAAGCAAATTAAGGAAGTCAAAGACCTTGGAGTTGAAATTGGTATAGTAATAGGTGCAGGTAATTTCTGGAGAGGTAGACAAGGTGGAAATATGGATAGATCCACCGCTGACTATATGGGAATGCTTGCAACCGTAATGAACTGTCTTGCAATGCAAGACGCTCTTGAAAAGGCAGGTATTCAAACGAGAGTACAAACTACTCTTCAAATAACTCAAATTGCCGAACCATTCATCATCAGAAAGGCTATTAGACACCTTGAAAAGGGAAGAGTAGTAATTTTTGGTTGTGGCACGGGCGCACCATACTTTACAACCGATACTGCTGCAGCATTAAAGGCTGCTGAAATCAAGGCAGACGTACTACTTCTTGCCAAAAACGTAGACGGCATTTATGATAGTGATCCTAAGAGCAATCCCAATGCAATCAAGTTTGAAAGAATTTCCGGCATAGAGTTCATTAAGCGTGAACTTACCGCAATGGATACAACGGCAGTAAGCCTTTGTATGACAAACAAAACTCCCGTTATCGCATTCGGTTTAAACGAACCGGAAAGCATCAAGCGTGCCGTAATGGGTGACAAGATAGGAACTATCATAGATTAATTATTCAAATATGCCTAAGGCACCCGAAAGGGTGCCTTTTTTTTAATTTTTATATCAAAGATATAAAAAACTAATACTTGTATTATTACATTTAATATGTTATTATATTATATATAATAAAAATAAACTCAGGAGATATATTTATGGGTTATGAATTAATGGAAGTTGAAATGGTTTTTGACGATCTTTCAGAAAGAATTGAAAAGACCAAGAACAGTCTAATTAACGAATTCAAGTCAATGAGAGCAGGCCGTGCTAATCCACATATCCTTGACAAGGTTATGGTTTCTTATTACGGTGTTGATACTCCCATCAACCAAATGGCCAACATTACCATTCCTGAAGCAAGAATGCTTGTTATTAACGTTTGGGACCAAAGCGCAATAAAGAACGTTGAAAAGGCGATTATCGCTGCAAACGTAGGTATTTTCCCCACTAACGATGGTAAAGTACTTCGTATGGTATTCCCAGAACTTACCGAAGAACGTCGTCGCGCACTTGTTAAGGACGTAAAGGTTTCAACCGAAAACGCAAAGGTTGCAATTCGTAATATTCGCCGTGATGCTATCAACCTTCTCCGTACCTATAAGAAGGATAGTCTTGTAACGGAAGACGATTACAATGCATACGAAAAGGACGTTGACAAGCAAGCATCAAACGCTATTGCTGACCTTGAAAAGTTAAGTTCTGACAAAGAAACTGAAATCATGAGCGTATAGTCTATATGCACTTATCTATCATTATGGATGGGGGTGGCCGTTATGCCACGGCGCGCAAATTACCACGCGTTAACGGTTATATATACGGCACCCGTTCCATACTTGACATTATAGATGCGTGTGACGAACTAAAAATATCGCATCTTTCTTTTTACGTATCGTCAAGGGAAAATCTCGCCAGAGGAATAGGCGAGAAACTTGCTATTTCTTCCGTTTACGTTGATTTTATTGAGAATACTTTATTACCTATTTGTAAAACGAGAAATTATAAGTTGTTTTTTGTTGGCGATTTTGAAGCGCTTACTCCGGAATTGATGTCAACCATAGCAAAAGCAAACTCTCAAACAATCAATAACAAGGGTTTAACCATTGCTTTTGTATTTGCGTATAACGGTATGCAAGAAGTGACGGATGCTTTTAACCAAGTGTTCAAGCAAAAGTTAATTAGTGGAATATTTACTCCCGTTACCACGCAAGAAGTGCAACAATATATGTATTCAGCATCTCTACCTGCTGTTGATTGCTTAATTAGATATGGTGGAGCAAGAAGGCTTTCAGGCTTTTTACCATACTCTACGGCGTATGCGGAAATATTCTTCCTTGATAAATTATTCCCCGAAGCAGACAAGGGTGATATATACGACGTAATCAAGGAATATAAGAAAATCAAAAGGAAATTCGGTAAAATCTAATGAAAATTCTTAAAAAGACGCTAACGGGCTTGTTGATGTTAGCAGTATTCGTTGGCTTCGTTTTACTAACAAGTCTATGGAATGGACAAGGACAATACTTTTTTGATGCATTAGTTATCATAGTTCTTGTTCTTTCTACCTTTGAAATGGTCAAATGCGTACGTCAAAAGGGGTATAACGTAGAAATTATACCACTTATTATAGTTGTTGTAGGCGTATATCCCACAATTAAATTCTTGGGCTATTTTGGTTTCTTTATGGTACTCGTTGCAGGTATGATTTTGTCTTTCTGCTTCTTTGTATTTGACCAAAAGGTTAAGATGAAAGATATGCTAATGACATTATTCATTATGCTATATCCCATCGCACCAATTATGTGTGTGCTTCAAACCATGAATGCATACGGAATGTTACCATTCCTTATGGCTTGTGCATCCGCAATGCTTGCAGATACTATCGCTTATTACGCTGGGTCTGCAATTAAAGGACCAAAAATCTTCCCTAAAATTAGCCCCAACAAAACCTATTCAGGTTCTATTATCGGTTTAGTAGGTGGTGTGGCAGGCTCGCTTATTATTTACGCTATGTTTGAAATCGGTGGCGTACCTGTAAATGCTCCCGTAAAATTTAGCGAGACGTTATCAAACCCAATTTTGTTTTACTCTTTAATGGGATTAGCAATCGGCATAGTTTCAGAAATCGGTGATTTGTTTGCATCAAGAGTAAAGCGTGAATTAGAGATTAAAGACTTTTCCAATCTACTTGGCTCGCACGGTGGATTAATGGATAGATTGGATAGCATTATCTTTGCAGTATTGTTCGTTGCAGTAGTTATTGAATTTTTACCATTAGTTGCATAATATGAAAAAAAGAATTGCTATTCTTGGTGCAACGGGTTCAATAGGGCGCCAAGTACTAAACGTAATAGGTGATGAATACGAAATTGCACTACTTAGTGCAAACGTTAACGGAGAGTTCCTTTCTAAGGAATTCTTTGCCTATATAAATCCTATAACGATAGTTAGCAATAAAAAATACGACGTAGAAAAGGGAGATAAAAACCTTCACGTTTTCACTACGGAAGTTTTATCAAAACCAGAAACTTATAAAAACGTTGACGTCGTTGTAAACGGAATTAGTGGCCTTGATGGAGTATTGCCAAGTTTTGCAGTTTTAGAAAGTGGAGCAACGCTAATTACTGCTAATAAAGAAACTTTCGTAGGCGCAGGATATTTATTTATGGAACGCGCGCGCGTGAAGGGAGCAAAACTTGGAGAAAAGATTATCCCCATTGATTCTGAACATTCAAGCGTATGGCAATGCCTTCTTGGGGAAAAATTAGAAAGTATAGAAAAGATAACTCTTACGGCATCGGGTGGTGCGTTTAGAGATTTTTCAAAAGAAGAGATATCTACTAAAGATGCATCGTTTGCCCTAAATCATCCCACTTGGAAAATGGGCAAAAAGGTTACGGTTGACTCTGCAACCTTGATGAACAAAGGGTTTGAAATAATTGAAGCAAAACATCTTTTTAACACAAAAAATATTGATGTTGTAGTTCATAGAGAAAGTATTATACATTCAATGGTAACGTTCAAAGATGGTTGCTCTAAAATTCAGTTTTCGGCTCCCGATATGCGACTTCCTATATCTTTTGCATTAACTGAGCCGAATAGGATTAACGATACGTTAGGCTTAAAAGTACCAACACTTTACGACCTTGCAGATTTAAAGCTTTCTCACCCCGACTACGATAGATTCCCTTGTTTGAAGATTGCAAGCGAGGTTGCACTTATTGAGAGTGATTATCCTTCACTCATTATGTGCGCATCTGATGAAGTAGCAGTAGAACTTTACCTTAAAAATTTAATATCATTTTATGATATAAATGATATTATAGTGAAGTGCCTGACCAAATTTAATGATGGTATTGTGGAAAAACCAACAGACGTTATTAGTATTTATCAAGAAGTTAGGGAATATATATTAAATAATATATTGGAGATTAGCAAATGATTCTTGCTACTACCTTTAAAGAGGTAATGACAAACGCAGGCTTTATAGTACTTGCTTTATTTGCATTAATGTTTATGGTGGTCGTTCACGAACTTGGACATTACACGGCAGGCAAGATACTTGGCTTTAAAATTATGGAATTTGGCATTGGCTTTGGACCTGCCATATTTAAGCGTACTAATAAGAAGACGGGGGAAGTTTTTTCCATTCGTCCCATTCCACTCGGAGGCTTTTGCCAATTTGAGGGTGAAGACGAAGAGGGCAATGAAAGCCCGACTGCATTTAATAATCAAAAGCCTTGGAAACGTTTAATAGTTTTATTTTCCGGTGCTTTTATGAATTTGGTGTCAGGTTGGCTTATTATCGTTATATTCTTTAGCGTATACGGTCAAGTACTACCACAAGTAGCAGACGTTTATCAAGACTCACAAAACGTGGGTGTTTTAGAAGTTGGCGACGTATTTTTAAGAGTGGATGGAAAACAAGTAAACGTACTTATGCCAGAAGATTCCACAAAAGCATTTTCTAAGGCAGGTGAAGAAGTTGAAGTTGTAGTTTTGCGTAATGGAAAGAGAGTTGAGTTAACTTTAATTAAAGGCGATTATCAACTTGGAGAGTATGATGAAAACGGAGTATTTACACCTTCACTTGATGAAAATGGTCAAGTTGAGATGAAACACGGTTTTGGCTTTTCATCATATATTATGCCTCAAAAACTACCATTCCACATATCACTTGGTAGGTCGTTTGGCTTTATGTTCTTCCTTGTTTTTGAAATATTGTCAATTTTAGGAAGTCTCGTTACGGGGCAAATTGCTATGAATACGGTAGGTGGTCCAATTACTACTATAAACGTTATGAAAGAAGCCGTTTCAAGTGGATTTGCTACCATTTCTTACGTGGTTTGCATAGTTTCTGCAAATCTTGCCGTTATGAATTTGTTGCCTCTTCCCGCACTTGATGGCTCAAGAATGTTGTTCACACTCATTGAATGGATATTCAAAAAGCCTGTCCCAAGAAAAGTTGAAGCAATCATTCACGCAGTTGGTATGGTAATTATATTTGGTTTTGCAATATTTGCAGACGTATTACAATTTATAGGGTGAAGGGAATATACTAATGACGAAGCGAGTTTACGTTAAAAACGTTCCAATAGGTGGTGGTGCAGACGTTAGTGTACAAACGATGTGTAACACTAAAACTTCCGATTACGATGCTACCATTCGCTCCATTTTGCGCCTTGCTGATGCAGGCGCGGATATAGTGCGCCTTTCCATTCCTGATAAAGAATCTATCAATTCCTTAAAGAGAATTGTGCTTGAAAGTCCCATTCCTATTGTTGCAGATATTCACTATGATTATAAACTTGCTTTAGATTCCATTGAGGCAGGGGTGCATAAACTTAGAATAAACCCAGGCAACCTAAAGAAAGAGGGTATATCACTTGTTGCAAAGTTAGCAAAAGAAAGGGGTGTGCCAATTAGAATAGGTGTAAATCAAGGCTCGCAAAACGTAAAATATAGCCCTTCTGAACTTGCTAAACTTTGTGTTGATACGGCGCATTTAATGGAAGACAATGGTACGGACCAACTTGTTTTAGCCGTTAAGAGTTCAAACGTTAACGATACGGTTTGTGCTTATAGGGAACTTAGTAAACTTACCGACTATCCTTTGCACGTAGGTCTTACCGAGGCAGGTACTGCTAATATGGGTATAACCAAATCTAACGTTGCTATAGGTTCTCTCCTTCTTGACGGTATTGGTGATACTATTAGAGTATCTCTTACCGATGATCCAATAAAGGAAGTGCAAGAGGGTATTAAGATTTTAAGGGCGGTAGGTTTAAGAAAAGATTATGCTGAAGTAATTTCTTGTCCCACTTGCGCGCGTACTTGTATTGACGTTCAAGAACTTGCTAATAAGGTGGAAAATCTTGTTAAAACGGTTAAAAAAACACTTAAAATTGCCGTGATGGGTTGTTCAGTAAACGGAATAGGCGAATCAAAAGACGCTGATTTTGGAGTATGCGGAGGCAAAACTCAATCTATAATCTTTAAGAATAAAGAAATTATTAAAACGGTTGATAATCAAGACGTTTTAAAAGAACTAATTAAACTGACGGAGGAATATGATGCTTAGAACAGAAGATTCATTTACATATCTCCTAAACGATAGTTTAACAGAAAAAGAACGTATTTTTAAACTTTCAAAAGCGATATTAAACGAACAAGAGGAACTTGTCGTTCAACTTTTAGTTAATGCAGATGACTATGACAAACTTTTAACTGATGAACTAAAAGTTAAGGTTAGAGCAATTGTTGAAGGAATTATACCTGATGGTGTCTCTTTCCACGTCGTTTACAAAAAAACTGAAACAACGGAAAGATATTTGACGCAACATATACAAGAATTCTTCTATGAAGAAAGCACTCTAATTTTTGGCAAAATAAAGGAAGCAAAAATAAGCATTGAGATAAATTATGGCACGGTATTAGTCAAAATGGGTGTAACGCCAGATATGTTTGGCTATCTTTGTGAATGCAAATACGACGAAAAATTAGCAAGTCATCTTGAAAGTCTTGTAATGGAAGAAGTTACCATTGAGTTTTATCGTGTCGTTGATGAAAATAAAACTAATGGTGGGCTAAGACAAGTTAAGACTGTTGGCTCGGTGCGTCCTTCCGTAAGACTCGTTGAAATTAGGGTTAACGTCAACGTTTTAGGTGCAGTATCCAAAAAGCCAATGTACATTTGTGATGCAATCAAGAAAGAGCATGAAAGCGTATCACTCTGTGGCAAGGTAAAAGAAGTAAAGGAATTGCAGTCAAAGGCAGGCAAAATATTCTTTAAAGCAATTATAGACGACTCAACGGGTAGTGTAGGATTGCTTTGTTTCCCAAGGTTTCCAGCACATATAGAAGCAGTAAGGAGTTATCTTATCCCCGACGTAGAAGTTTGTGTTGAAGGGGAATTGAAAATGGACGAGCGTAGTGGAAGTTATAACCTTTTCACAAGAAAACTCGCTCAATGTCAAATTGATTATAATAGTATTAACACCGATATTATTTATAATGAAGTTCCCGAGTATTATTCAACGATTACTCCTGCAAAATACGTTGAATCGGAACAATCTGGAATTTTCCAGGAAGAAGGCGAGCTTCCTGAAATGCTAAAAGGGGAAATCGTAGTATTTGACCTTGAAACTACAGGACTCAACCCGCAAGACGGAATGATAATTGAAATAGGCGCAGTAAAGATGGTTGACGGTGTTTTAAAGGAAACTTTTTCCACTCTAATTAACCCAATGATGCACATTCCAGAAGAAGCATCACAAGTAAACCATATTTACGATAAAGACATTATAGGGGCTCCCGAATTCAAAGAAGTGATACCCGATTTTTATAAGTTCTGTAATGGTGCTACTTTATGTGGACATAATATATCAGGCTTTGATATGGGCTATTTAACCTATCACGCGAAGAAAGAATTTTATAATTTTGACAATGCCGTCATTGACACTTTAGTTCTTGCTAAGCGCATATTAAAAAGAGATTCAAGAAACAAACTTGAAAATCTTTGTAAGGAGTTTGGTATACCCCTTGAAAACGCCCATCGTGCTTTATACGACACAATTGCAACAGCAAAAGTTCTAAAAAAACTCGCATATCTTTCATCTGGGCATATTGACAAATAAGTATATTTAATTTATTATACTTATGTATGAAGAAAAAGTTATGCCTTTCCATTATTTTAATTTTAGTTTTAATAGCGTGTGTGAGCGCAATGTTTGCTTGCACTAACGGTGATGGTGGAGAGGCTCCCAACAATTACATAATTTCTTTTAACACTAACGGTGGCTCTCAAATTAAGAGTATTTCTCTTAAAGCAGGGGCCTCTCTTGTTTTACCCGAACCACCCGTAAAGGAAGGTTACGTTTTTTTAGGCTGGTATTTTGATAATAAACTTGAAAGAGAAGTAAACGTTGCTATGTTTAGGGCCGTTAGCAACATTACCATTTTTGCAGGCTGGGAAAGTGTTGATACCTATCGCCACTACGTAAAAGTGCAAGAAGTTGAAAATGGTAAAATTAACGTAGTAACGCCTTCTGATTCTCGCGCATCTAAAGGTACTGAAGTCGTTGTCTCCGTTACTCCTGACGCAGGATATGAATTGGTATATAATTCCTTAATGGCAAACGATATTCCCCTTGAGTATGAAAGCGCTCAACGTTATAAATTCGTTATGCCAGCAAAAGAAGTAACGATATCTTGTGCTTTTGACCTTAAGCCTATGCCAGTTTCTACTATTGCAAACGTTAAAAACGGGGAAATTATACTTTCTACCGATAATGCAAAGAGGGGAGAACTCGTTACCGTTCAAGTAATTCCCGATTATGGTTATCGCTTAAGCGAATTATATTTATTTAATGGTAACTATGCCGACGGTAACGATGGTAAAACTAACATCATAAACTCACAAGCGTTTTATATGGGTGATAACGAGGCTTTTGTAGGTGCCGTCTTTGAGGAAATTGATTATTCTTTA
>JAZQVF010000024.1:0-6127 GCA_045631675.1 Candidatus Stercoripulliclostridium sp. | reverse complement strand
GATACGCTTTAGTTGTTAAATTTACTTTCGGGGACTATCACAAAGTTTTGTACGTATATTAGCAATTCGTTTTACTCGTCAGTTTTTAGCCTTTGGCTAAAAATAGCGCATCCCAACTCGCCTTGCGAGTGGGTAGTCCATTCCTACAAAACTACTCTACTTCTATTTACCATTGGGCGCGGCTTAAGGAGCCACTCGTAGTTACTTTATTTATAGTTTTTACAAAGAGGCTCTTACTTAATTTAGGAGGAATATAAACTGCACGGTTTACTCGTCAGTTTTTAGCCCAAGGCTAAAAATAGCGCATCCCAACTCGCCTTGCGAGTGGGAGTTCGTTCCTACAAAACTACTCTACTTCTATTTACCATTGGGCGCGGCTTAAGGAGCCACTCCAAATAAATTTTTGTTGTTTAATTTGCTTTCGGGGACTATCACAAAGTTTTGTGCGTATATTAGCGATTCGTTTTAGTCGTCAGGTTTTATTTGCAAGCAACTAAAACTAGCGCATCCCATCGTGCTAAAGCACGAGGGAGGCGCTACTCCTTAAGTCGCGCCCAAACAAAAAGCGAGGCACAAGTCGTGTCTCGCTTTTGTTTGGCGCGGCTTAAGGAGCTCGAATCCCTAACCTTTGGTTCCGTAGACCAACGCTCTATCCAATTGAGCTAAAGCCGCATATTCAGTCAACGATAGACATTATAGACTTATCGCCGACCTTTGTCAAATGATTTTTGCTTATTTTGCGTATAACTCGTCTAAATATTTGTAAACGGCTGACATAGTGTCCTTGCTCGTTTTTGTCCAGAAGTTGAAATGATAGCAGTGGTTATCAATAAACTTGGTAGAATGCTTTTCAACGAGTGGTACGCCTGCCTTTCTAATGTTTTCACAAAGGAATTCCCCTTGTCCTTTGCAGAATGCATCCTGTTCAGAAAGAGTGATTACACAAGGTGGCCACTTTTCGTTTACGTAGGTTGATGGACTAATTTCGTTAAAGAATTCATATTCTTCTTTGTTAGAATAATCTTTGTTGAAATTAAAGTGGGTGTATCCTTCTGCAATACATCTTACCATACCAAATGGAATTTTGAGTTTTAGAGAAGATACAAGGTCGTAAATACCACAGTAACTAATTAGACCTGCAGGTTTAATTTCTGCAGTAGGTAAACCTACCTTTGCAGTAAGTTCGTCATCGTACGCTGCCGCTACGCAATAAGTTGCTGCGTATGCGCCTGCAGAGTCGCCCGTCAATACAACCTTATCAAGGTTGAGAGAATATTTTTCTGCTAACACCTTAAGGAAGTTTAACGCAGTAATTACGTCATATGGGAGTGCGGGGAATGCCCATTCGGGTGAAAGGCGATAGTTAATATTCACTACGAACCATCCCCTATCTGCATAAAGGTGTGCTATGCTCTTTCTATGCTTTTTGTCGCCCTTAACAAAACCGCCGCCGTGTACGTTGAGAACAACCGGCATAGGCTCTTTTGCACCCTCTTTATAGTACACGTCGCATTTGCATCTTTCATACTTTTCGTTGTATACTATGTCCTTTTCACACTTAACACCTTCTTTATTAATGTAGTTTTGGAAGGGATGGAAAAGTATATCAATAGCCTTAAAAACAAATTCGCCTCTGTTCATAATTGCCCCCTATTTCTTACTTTTGAATTACTGTTAAAAACTCTGCATCTCCACCCATTGGCACTTGTGCGTGAGGTAGTGATGCGTTAAAATAGATGCTATCTCCTGCTCTTAGATAGTATTCCTTATCTCCAAGCATAAGAAGAAGTTTGCCCTTTAAAACGTAGTTTAATTCTTGTCCACTATGTCTTACAAGTTCAGGGGTTACACCTTCCTTAATGGTAACGATCATAGGCTCAAGTTCAGGGTTAATGAAGTCTGCATTAAGTGAAATGAAAGAGTAACCGGGATATCTCTCAATGGGAGTACCCTTACCTGCATAGATAACGGTTGCATCGTGCTTGGTTGCTCCCTTGCCGAACAAAATAACGCTTGGGTCAATTTCAAGTACGCCCGCAATGTTATAGAGTATACCAATAGGTATATCTCTTTCTGCATTTTCATACTCTACGTATTCGCCTGCAGTCATGCCGAGTTTTTCTGCGAAACTTTCTATGGTATAATCGGAAAACTCGCGTAAATCTTTAATTCTTGCTGAAATTTCTTGTAATTGCTTATGCTCTATCATATTTTACCTTCCATATGGGAATTGTTTATTTTTTCTTCTCTTATCCTTCATCTTGAGTTTTAACGGGTCAATCTTGCCCTTAATAAATTCACAAAACTCAATGAAGTTGCCCTCTTCAAAACTATCGTAGGTTATATAGTACATTGATGCAGCACCTGCATAAATATACACTCTATCCTTCATTAGCGCTACCTTTTCAATTTGCTCGTAACTTCTCTTTTCAATATATGCGTCTTCACCACCGTTTTCGTTAACGGTTACGTCAAATTCATCATCTCTAAATGCAAATTCCCAGTTGGTCGTATGACGCTTTTCGTACTCTTCTACGTAATTCTTTTTGGAAACGGCTACGTATACTATTATCGCACCTGCCATAAGTAGAATGGTTACCCCTGCAAGTATGGCAACTATAACTTGGTTAAAAGCAAAATACATTACGAATGCGCCCACTATCAAAGCAAGCACGAGAATTATTTCCTTAATTCCTACGTACTTCAAAAGATAGTGATTTGACATCGCCATATAATCTTTTTTTGTAATTTTAACTTTCGCCTTGAATTTATTCATTATAGCACCAACGTGGGCATTACGCCGTTTTCTACGTCAAGATTGTTGAGATTCCAATAGTTAACGTCAAAGCCTAAGGTATAACGATAGAAAGTTGAGTCGTTAAGCATATTGAAGGTTTGTACCGTTGCACTATTAAAGCCGGAATATGCTACTTCGTTTCTCGTTACAATCATTCCCTCTACTGCATATACGTGCGTGTAATCTGCGCCTACTACAAGATTAGTGGAATGTCCCATAAAGTTGTCTGCAAATGCAGTATTGTAAACAAGTTCATCTTCGTTACCCTCAATTACGGGACGGTTGGATATTGCTTTTACGTCACCGAATGCTACGCATCCGTCAATGAGTTGTTCGTATGATTGTCCGATTAACGAGCCTGCAAATACGGAATAATAAACGGAAGTAGTTACTTCTTGACCTAAGTAGTCTTTAAAGGTGGTTTCCGTTACGTTTGCCTCAACGTTTCCATAGGAAAGTGAGTTTTCAATTATTGCAAATCTATTATCACTTGAGCCGTAGTCATCGTTGGGATTATAGATACTTGGATGGAAATCTTCTCTACCAAAAATTGGTAGGTCGGCAGTTGCTCTTCCCACAAGACCACCTGCATATTCACTTGCAAATACTTCACCTGATGCGTAAGTATCTTTGATTGTTCCACCACCTGCCGTTGCATAATCAAACACGTTTACACCAACAAGTCCACCTGCCGTCCTTGCCTTAACGTTTCCAGTTGCATAGGAGCGCTCAATAGTGCCTAAAGTGAAGTTGTATGAAACCAAACCACCCGAAATTGCAGGATATGAAAGTGAACCTTCTACGTTGCCCCTTGCAAAACATCTTGAAATTGCGCCGTCGTTATAGCCTACAAGACCACCTGCATAGCGACCACGTACGTAGGTGAGAGAGTTTGAAGACGTGAGCGAGCCACTCTTGATGAAACCTACTGCACCACCAAGATATACGTTATCTGCGTTTGATTCGGAAGTTATCTTGCCTTCACTTGCAATTCCACTTACGGTCGCCTCTTCCATAAGACCGATTACACCACCAAAGTAGGTTGACTCGGTAGGCTCGGCATAACTGCCGAACAAACTATCCCACATATTGCCCGTATAGTCAATTTCGTGGTTGATTATGTTGCCTACTGCAGTACAATTAGTGATACGGTTTTGGAAAGACCAACCTGCAACGCCACCGATATAAAAACGTGATACGTCACCGTCAACTTGAATGTCGTAATCAACGATATTTACGTTTCTAAGCGTACCGCTTACCTTGCCGAACAAACCTACGGGGAGATAGTTGAATTCGGGATCTTCATCATAGTTGGAAAGAACGATTTTCATACCACTGATTACGTAACCGTTACCATCAAAGGTACCTTTGAATTCCTTACCTACTGCGCCTGCAATCGGTACCCAACTATTTGCATATCTTGCTCTGAGTTTTTCCCTTTCTTCTTCCATTTGTTCAGGAGTGTCAAAATTGTCGGGGTCAAGAGTATGCTCGGATGCAAATGCGTAATGGTCAAATTGAGAAAGATCAATGTTTGCCTTCAAAACGTAGTCGGCTTCTAAATTGTTGTTAATGCGTTGAAGGTCTTCTGCCGTCTTAATTTGAATGGTAGTCTTTGCAACCCACTTAGCGTAAAGAGTGGTGTTTCTCGTAAAAGTATAGGGGAAAGTTAGTCTTGTGCCACTAAAGTCTGAAGTAAGATACCAACCTTCAAAATTATATCCTGCTTTGTAAGCAGAGTTAGGAGTGGGAACTGCGTTTGCTTCCAAAGTGCGAACTTCAATTGGGTCTATCGTTTGGTCGGAGTTCGTAACAAAAGTTACGACGTAACTCATTAATACGTCGTCGCTTTCATTGATAACGTCAAGAGCATCTGCTCCGTTACCCATACATCCCACTAAGCATAGCGAGATGGATGCAACCATTAATATTGAAATAATTAAGACCCTTAGATTACGCATATACGCACTCCTAAAATATTATATACGCGTATATTGTATCACACGCGCAAGCGTAAATCAAGCACTAATTTTTTTAGATGGGGAAAATTTTATAAAAATTTTAAAACGTTTTCTACGTAAGACCTTGCAACGTTAACGCCCGTTGCACCTTCAATTCCTTTGAAAAAGGCGTTGGAGTTAACTTCACAAACGTAAACTTCGCCATTTTCATCAGTCAGTAAATCAACACCACAGTAATCTAAACCAAGCACTTTGGATACCTTTTCTGCAACGTTTCTTGCATAGTCTGAAAGTTCAACAACGTGCGTTTTTCCACCTTGTTCTACGTTGGAACGAAAGTCTGAGTCGTTAAATCTCTCCATTGATGCAACGACTTTTCCACCAACCACGATAACGCGAGTATCCCTACCTTTTGCGTAAGAAATATATTTTTGGTATAAGTGCGGGGTAGTCCTGTATTTAGAAATCAACTCTTTTAACTCTTCTTTTGAATGAATCAAGAAAACGCCTTCCCCTCTTGAATGTTTGTTGATTTTCATAACAAGAGGAAGTGATAAGGTAGAAATTATATACTCAAGTTCTTCTTCCCTAACTTCACTTTCTAAATAGGTAAATGAATAAGAGATAGTAAGTGGCTCGTTGACTTTGCCTTGAAGAGCAAGGTAAGTTAGCATTTTATCGTCGCAAAGTTCAATGGACTTAGCACTATTAAAAAGCCTTACACCCTTGTTTTCCAACGCTCTTGCGGTATAGATATCTTTATCAAGGAAAATACAAAAATCTATGTTATCGGGAATTTCTTGTGGCAAATTTTTAACGATTGGTACGTCGTAGCCTAAAGCACTAAACTCTTCGTTTAGTCTTTTTGCTTGATGCTCACCTATACCTGAAAATGCGTTTATTAAAATTATGCCGTTCATAGTTATATGATAACACAAGTTAGCAAGAAGTGACAATAGGATAAATTAAAATTCGGAGTTCAGAATTCAGAATTCGGAATTTCGTTTCACCACACTCACAGGGAATATATAAACAAGAAATACCTCACTACGGTCGGCAATAAATACACCCACGTTGTGGGTGCAATAAATACCCTTCGGGCAAGAAATACAAACATAGTATGTTTGCATCAAGGATAATAAGCCGTGTTATTTTGGCGGTATACGGCGTTAAACTCAAGACTTGCCTACCATCCAAACTAACACGGCTTAAACGAATTATATTAAATATTAACTTGTTTCTTATTTTTCCAAGTTATTCGCTAAAATAACGCGTTTTATATCTTGCGCCAAGTACGTGGTGAGAATAACAACAACAATGGGAATATCTCCAACCTGCCTGCAAGCATATCAAGCGATAGAATTATCTT
>JAZQVF010000023.1:0-3873 GCA_045631675.1 Candidatus Stercoripulliclostridium sp. | reverse complement strand
GCTTCTGCAGAAACTACGGTCTTGCCACCAACGGAGTTGGTTCCAAGAATTCTACCACGACGCTTACTCATATCGCCCATAACGTCACCCATGTATGAATCTGGAACGATTACGTCTACGTGCATAACGGGTTCAAGGAATACGGGGTTAGCCTTGGAGCAACCATCTTGGAATGCAAGTTTAGCTGCGGTGATGAATGCGATTTCCTTACTATCAACGGGGTGATATTTGCCGTCAAATACGGTGCACTTGAGGTTGATTACGGGATAGTCTGCTTGAATACCCTTAGGTGCTGCTTCGCGGAGACCCTTTTCAACTGCAGGAATGAATTGACGTGGGATAGCACCACCAACAACTGCGTCTACGAATTCAAATACGCCGTCTTCTGCGCCTGGCTCAAAACGAACTGAACATTGACCGAATTGACCTGCACCACCTGATTGTTTCTTGTGCTTACCTTCTGCTTCAACACACTTCTTGATGGTTTCACGATATGCAACGCGAGGCTCACGAAGAACTGCTACTGCATTGAACTTATTCTTAACCTTCTTGCAAAGGATATCAAGTTGCATTTCACCAAGACCTGAAAGTACCATTTCATTGGTTTCTGCATTCTTTTCAAGTTTGAAGGTGTTATCTTCATCCATAAGTTTGAAGAGACCTTGGAATACCTTATCTTCTGCGTTCTTATCTGCTGAAGATACTGCAAAACTAATAACGGGAGCAGGGAATGCGATAGGATCGCACTTTACTACGTCGGTAGTATCGCTTAGGGTGTTGTTGGTTTGGGTGTAACTGAGTTTTGCGAATGCGCCCATGTCACCTGCGTAGATAGCATCCATAGCATCTTGCTTTTTACCACGAAGTGCTACGATTGATGAAATCTTTTCGGTTTCATCCTTTTCTACGTTGATAACTTGATCACCGATAGCAACCTTACCACGGAGAACCTTGAACATAAGTAGTCTACCTACGAATGGGTCAACGATGGTCTTGAATACTTGAGCAACAAACTTGCCGTTTTCATCACATACGAGTTCGCCTGCGGTAGAATTAATTTTGGTTGATTCGCCTGGTGCGGGGAAGATGTCAACGATGTGGTCAAGAAGTGCAGTAATTTGTGCGTTGCCGGTTGCTACACCTGCCATAACGGGATAGATTTCTGCGTTTACGAAACGAGCCTTAACACCATCTTTCTTTTCTTCAGCAGTGATTTCTTCACCACCAAAGTATTTTTCCATGAGTTCTTCGCTTGCTTCTGCAACGGATTCCATCATGATGCCGTCTTCTTCTGCATACTTATCTGCAAGTGAGCCGGGAATTGCGATTTCAGCGTTGTTTACGTCGTATGCCTTGCCTTCAAGAACGTCTACGTAACCGGTAAGGGTGGTGCCGTTCATGATGGGAAGTTCAATTGCGATTACCTTTGCACCGTATTTTTGACGATATGCATCAAGGGTTGCTTCAAATGAACTATTTTCTTTGTTAACGCCGTTTACCCAAATAAGAGTAGGAACGCCCTTTTCTTGGCAATACTCAAGTGCCTTTTCTGCACCTACTGGTACTGAACCGTTTGCACTGGTTACAACGATTGCTGCATCTGCTACTGCAAGTGCTGCTACCATTTCGCCTTCAAAGTCAAAGAATCCTGGTACGTCAAGAACGTTGATTTTATAGTCTTTGTAGAAGGTGTGTGCCATAGAAAGAGATATGGACATCTTACGAGCGATTTCTTCTTGGTCGTAGTCGGAAACTGAGTTGCCATCGTCTACTTTACCAAGACGATCAATAACCTTGGTCTTGTAGAGAATTGCTTCAAGTAGAGAGGTTTTACCTTCGCCACCGTGTCCGATTAAAGCGACGTTTCTTATTTTATCTTTGTGAAAAACTGCCATTATAATTTCTCCTTAAAAAGAATGCGTGTACATATATAATACTATATATTAAAGTAAATTACAAGACAATAATATAAAATTCTCCTATTATTTTGGTCATTTTAAACTTATATCACCGAAAAGTAGGTCTTTGTAACGACCATCTTCTCTCCCACCTGTGAAAATGAAGTTCACATCCCCTTTCCCTTTAGGGAAAGTTTTAACGGTATCTATCAGTTCTTCAAAACAAGAATTACTGCTCGCGCCCGTTATTTCTTCAATTATTTCTTTTAGATATACGTAGTGAGTGCATCCTAAAACAACCTTCTTGACTTGATAATCTTTTAGTTCGTTTTGTAGATATTTCTTCAACTTCCCCCACTCTCCTACGTATCTTTCAACAAGTAGGGCAAGACAGGGATTTGCGTATAACTTTGCCCCTTCTTGCAAGTACCTTTTCACTATTTCGCTTTTTGCCGTTAAAGGAGTACACATCACGAGCGTTTCTTCTCCTTTATTCTCTATTTTAGGTATAATACCTAAAATTGGCATTGGAAACTCTTTTTTCAAACTTTCTAATGCAACCGTTGACGCAGTATTGCAAGCAAGAATTACCGTTTCTACTTTAATTTCATAAAGATAGTTTACAATTGAACATAGTCTACCCATAAGGTACTCCTTCGTCTTACTTCCGTAAGGATGAGCGTAAGTATCTGCAAAATAAACGTATTGATGATTAGGACATTCTTTTAAAAGTTCTTTAAGTAAGGTTAAACCACCTATTCCAGAATCTATTAGTGCTATTTTCATAGTAAATAATATGCACTAAAAACTATCTTTTGCCATAAATCGCTTTGTTTATTCCTCCCCCTATAATTCCTGCGTAGGCTTTAACGAATAAGTCAATCTCTTTAGTACTCATAATTAGAGTAGGTAGGTCGTTTAACCCTTTTGCTTGATTTCCTTTTGAAGGGTTGAAAGATAGGTCTTTTGCACAAATTAAAAGTGGTACGCCTATCCCTATCACCGGCACTCCTAACGTATCGTAACAAAGTGGCGTTTTAGCGTTGTTAACACCTGCCCCTGGAGTTATCCCCTTTGGGGATATTTGAATGAGCGAGTTAAGATATTCCGTTGACTTGGTAACGAGTACGTCTACGCAAATTATTAAACTCGGTTGTATTTCCTTAACTACTGAATTTACGACCTTGAAAGACTCTATCCCCGTTACTCCTTTAACGCTTGGGGCAAGAAAACACACGGGATATCTATCTCGTTTGGTTGGTTTAACATCTAAACGCTTGAGCGTTTCTATCCCTAAACTATCGGCAGTAATTTCACCGTTTCCTATCCCTACTACTAAAACTAAATCACTTTTTTTATAACCACATTCTTTCAAAGCAAATTTTATTGCCCTAAAAAATAGGTTTTCTACTTCAATTTTACCTTCATCTACTAAAACTTTACCCCACTCACTTTGAACGTAATAGTTTTCAATTTCCCCCTTTTTTACACTATAAAGTTCACTCGTTCCCTCTTTTTTACCTATTTTGCTATCTTTAGGACGTATTAAAACACCCTCTTCTTCTATAAAAAGTCCACTGTATAGTAAGTCCATATAAAAAGTGTAAACTTTTTTAATAAAAACATTCAAAAATTATTTGCCAACTATAAAATATTATGGTATTATTATTGGGAACGCAAGACTAATAGTTAGTATATCTATCAGGAGATAAATATGGCAAATATCAAATCACAAAAAAAGAGAATTCTTATCACCAAAGAAGAAAACGCAAAGAACAACTCACTTCGCACCAAGTGCAAGAACGCTGTTAAGAAGTACGAAGCTGCTATCGCTGCTGGCGACGTTGCTGCTGCTAAGGAACTCCTTCCTATCACTGTAAGCACCATCACCAAGGCTGGCGTATATAAGGATAACACCGTTAGCCGTAAGGTAGCTCGTCTTAGCAAGA
This sequence comes from Candidatus Stercoripulliclostridium sp., assembly GCA_045631675.1. Lineage (GTDB taxonomy): Bacteria > Bacillota > Clostridia > Christensenellales > DTU072 > Stercoripulliclostridium_A. Next base: position 26 of record JAZQVF010000023.1, on the reverse strand, counting down.
TGCTCTACAACCTCGAGCAAGCAAAC
>JAZQVF010000022.1:0-2207 GCA_045631675.1 Candidatus Stercoripulliclostridium sp. | reverse complement strand
AGTTTACTGCAATTCATGACACGCAGTGTCAATTCATGCAACCCTGTTGCAATTCATTGCGTGTTCTCCGCTTGCTCTGTTCGTTTTACAAATGAATTGATGCTGGCGCATCATGAATTGGCATCGCCATGATTTCTCGTCGGCGTGCCGCCTTCTCCATGAATTGAATTGCAGCCAATGTGCCAAAGGCACAATTCACGCCGCAGGCAATTCACGAAAGTATAGCTTTCAATTCATGCAACTGCAAGGTTGCAATTCATTGCGTGTTCTCCGTTAAAGATAACACGCTTAACACGCTCTTATTTTTTTGGGAAATTGATGAAATTCAAAGTATAATATGACTTTTTACGGGCAATAATCGTCGTAACAACAACTCGGAGGTCATTATGAAAGTTAAAGTCAATTCCCAAAAAATTAAAGCATTCTTCAAAAAGAATATGTATTATATGATTATGGGTGTGTGCGTGCTTGCAATAGGGGCTATGATTACCATTGCAGTAGTCGCATCAAATAATAATAGTGGTAAGGTGGATGAAACTCCTAACGAGGTTATAAACCCCGGTAACGATATTCCACAAGACAAACCCAACACCGACGTACCCGTAATTACACCACCCGATACCGATATTCCAAGCGGTGACGTAGTAGCACCAGAGCCTATCGTGTTTGGCTTGCCTATTCAAAGTGGCGAAGTAATTAAAGATTACACTATGGATACTTTGGTTTGGTGCAACACCTTAAAGCAATATCAAGTACACGACGGCATAGATTATAAGGGCGAGGAAAATGCAGACGTCAACGCAGTTTATGATGGAGTGGTAAAAAGTGTAACCTACGACGTTTTGAACGGTCACAAGGTAACCATTGAGCATGAGGACGGCTTGGTTACTGAGTATAGTTCACTTAGCGAGCCTATCGTGGTAGAGGGGCAAAAGGTGTATAAAGGCACGAAACTTGCAACAATTTCCAACTCTGCTACCAAGGAAATGAGTGACGGTGCACACCTACACTTCAAAGTAACGAAGGACGGCGAAGTGGTTAGTCCGTACGATTATTTCCTTGAAGGAGACAAATAAAAGGTAATAAAGCCCGATAATTCGGGCTTTTTTGCTAATAATTTACGATGAGTAGAGGGCTTAAACGGTTGGAACACCACCCACAAGGACACCGACAAGGAAGTTGAATATATTGATATGTCTAACGTAGTAACGGCAATACTCGGCTCAATAGTGGAAATTGTAACCTACGTACTTATGGCATTCTCAATAGTTTCTCTCGTTATATCTTCAATAATGATTGCAATCATAATTTACGCATCGGTAATAGAAAGAACAAAGGAAATAGGTGTACTTCGTTCAATGGGCGCAAGAAAGAAGGATATCTCCCGCGTATTTGAAGCAGAAGCCGTAATTTTAGGCGTATCTTCTGGCGTTATAGCGATACTATTTACCCTAATTATAAATGCGATTATAAACGCAGTACTAAACAACCTTGTAGGAGTTTCCACTATTGCAACGCTAAACCCACTTACTGCAATAGCACTAATTGCTTTGAGTGCAGTACTCCTTCTTATTGCAAGCCTAATTCCTGCATTCATTGCAGCAAAGAAAGAACCTGCCGTTGCACTTAGAACGGAATAACGAATATCTAATACAAACAAAAACCACCTCTAAAGGCGTTCTCTATAAGGGGTTTTTGAAACATTAAAAATTTGTAGGGAATTGCACTTTCAAGCGGTCAAAAGAAAATTAGAACTTGGATATATCGTCCAAGTTCTTTTACTTTGAAATAAAATAATTTTTATTCTCTAAATATTGGAGAAATTCTTGAAAAATATTTTTATTTGCGGTATACTATTATTAGTTGCCGATAGGCGCTAATTTAGGAGTGAGTTATGGCTGCAAATTATAATAAACTATGGAAAATTCTAATTGACAGAAATATTCGCAAAGAAGATTTGCGTGTGGCTGCGGGTATTACTACTACCGCGATGGCAAAGTTGGGCAAAAACCAAGCTGTCCATATGGAGATTCTTCTTAAAATATGTAAAGTTTTAGACTGTCAAATTGAAGATGTTGTAGAGATTACTGAAGATGTTATTGATAAGGCAAAGAAAATAAAAGATGCTAATGATGATATTAAAAAAATAGATGACATTCTAAACGATTCTACTTCTTTTCATCATAAGGCAGATAATCTCTATGAAG
>JAZQVF010000021.1:0-3285 GCA_045631675.1 Candidatus Stercoripulliclostridium sp. | reverse complement strand
TTGTGAAGTAGGTCGCTAAAATACGAGGTCTTATAGTATAATGGTGACGGGACCACAATTCCCCTGCTCAATAAGCATATCTGCTCCAAAGACACCGTAAGATACCTTTATCCCCTTTTCTTCTAACTTTTTGCCAAGTTTTAGGTATAAGTCCTTTGCTCGCGTAGGCTCTTCAGCGCCAAAAAAGTCGGGGCGATTGCCACGAGAACAGTTTGCACATAGGGTAAATTGTGAAATTAAGAGTATTTCATACCCCTTATCAAGACAAGAAAGGTTCATTTTGCCATTCTCATCTTCAAATATTCGCATTTGAGAAATCTTTTTTGCATAATAATCAAGAAGGCTTTCCTCATCTCCTTTTTCAACGCCAAAATATACGCATAGTCCTGCGCCTATTTTAGAAATCAGTTGGTTATCAACTGAAAGAGTTGCACCGTTTACTCTTTGAATTACTGCTTTCATTTTTCACCTATACCTTCGTTTTAAAAGTTACTTTAAATTCCGTTATACCTTTTTCAGAACTACACTCAATTTTGCCTTTATGATGCTCGGTAATAGATTTTGCTATAGCAAGACCTAAACCAAAACTCTTTGCATTACTTTCTTGAGTGCGTGCGCGATCGCCTTTGTAAAAACGATCAAAAACGTATGGAATATCTTCTTTTTTTATGCCTACACCACTGTTTTTAACGGATAAGATTATATTCTTTTTAACCTTTTGCAGATTTACGTCAATCGTTCCTGAGTTAGGCGTGTATTTTATGGCGTTATCAAGTAGTATTAGAATAAGCCTTTCAAGAGCGGGCTTGTTTCCTAAAAGTTTGACGTTTTCCATAATGCTATCATTAATTAAGATGGCCTTTTCAAAGCATAAAGCGTCTACTGAAAGTATACTACTCGTTAAAAGCATAGATAGGTCTACACTATCTTTCAAATCAATCTTGTGGTCTTCAAGTTTGGAAAGTTCCAACATATCTAAAACGAGAGTGTTGGTGCGCTTAATTTGCTCTTCAATAATGTTTAGCCACTTTTCGTTTTCTTGTATAGTTGAGTTAGGCTCGCTCCTTAATACACTAAGGTTTGCACTCATTATGGTAAGTGGCGTTTTAAGTTCGTGTGATGCGTTTGAAATGAGAGCCTTTCCTTTTTCTAAGCCCTTCTTTACCGGGTCAAGTACGCTATCACTATGAACGTATGCAATTAATCCAACAGCAATAATTGCAAAAAAGTAAGCAGAAATAAACCACACTGCAGAAGTAAAGTTTAAACTTCTTTCAGTAGTCCAATCAAAGAAAACGTAGTCAACGTGATCTAAATGATTTTCCGATGCAATTCGGTAAAATCTATCGTTTAGTTTGAAGTAGGTTTTTCCTTCTTCAGTGGTCTTTATCGTTGCGTTTATTATTTCATCAACGTCGTCATATTCGGTTAAAAATGGGTACTCAGTGTATAATGTTTGGTAGTCCACATTACTATTTTTATCAACCGAAAAAAGTATTACTCTTGAAAAAAGGGAACGATCTTCTTCTGCATCCTTAGGTAGTTCAACTCCATTATTTGGATGCGTGCCCGGCAAGGTAATTCCGTAATTGTGTAGTGCTAAAACGGTATTCAAAGCACTATGAACTTCACTTAAACTGTTCCTAAAATTTATAAACCAAAGTATAGAAAAAAGTATAACGAACAATATGCTAACTGCCGTTATGCACGCCTTTACGAAATTAATTCTTAGGTTTTGAAAAAGGTCGGGTGTTTTCATTACTTCATCTGTAGTTTGTAGCCTATACCCCTTAAAGATTCAATGGAGAAATTAGCATCAATAAAGTTTAATTTCTTTCTTATGAAGGATACGTATACTTCCAAATTGTTGGAAAGAAAGTCGTTGTCAAGTCCCCATACTCTCGTAATGATTTCTTCCTTATTGCCAACAAAATCGGGGCGTTCAAAAAAGAATTTTACGATACCAAGTTCCTTGCCTGAAAGTTGCACTTGCTTGTCTCCCGCCCTAAGGGTGCTATTGGTTAAATCAAGTTCAGCATTGCCGTAACTTAAACGATTATCAATAAATAAGGTTGATTGTCCACGTCTTAAAAGCGCTCTAACACGTGCCATAAGTTCAGGGGTACTAAATGGTTTTGCAAGGTAGTCGTCGGCACCTAAGTCAAGTCCTTTTACTTTATCTCTTTCACTTGAAAGAGCAGTTAGCATTAATACGGGTGTGAAAATTTTGTTCTTTCTTATTTCTTTAAGCACTTCAAAACCATTCATTTTAGGCATTAGCACGTCAAGAATAATAAGGTCAAACGCTCCCGTTAAAGCGTATTCTAAGCCATCCTTGCCATCATAACAAGGGGTAACTTTGAACTTTTCCTTTTCAAACATATTGACAAGCGCTTGAGAAAGCGCCCTTTCATCTTCAACGAGTAGTAAACGCATATTTCTTCTCCATATATGTTTAGTATAACATATATAGTTTAAAATTCCTATATTAAAATTTAGTTAATTTAAAAAGAAAAGCACGCCAAATTATAGCGTGCTATATTTTTAAAATAGATTAACCGGGAATAACAAACCCGCTTATGTGCAGGTGGGCGAACTGCTGCGCCCTTTTGTCTTCCCCTAGCGTCGGACGTCTCCGGGGGGCTTGACATTATGCGCTAGACTCCGTAAGCCCTTTTAGTTGTTAGGGTTCCGCATCACCGGCTAACCTCTAAGTAGATTATAACACAAAACCTAAAAGTTGTAAATAGGGAAATTTTGTAAATTGAAATCTTGCTACGCAAGTTGAAATGCAAAACAAGTTTTGGAATATGGTGGTTTCAAGTTTTAGTTTTTTCGTACTTTAATATACTTTCGGTAAAACGCGTTAGTTAGGATGAAGAATGAGCAAAAGAAAGTCTCCCAAGGGGTTGCTGTACAAGTAGTACTGCGCCCCGCAGGGAGACTTGGTTTTGTGAGATTATTCGCTAAACTAACGCGTTTTACTTGTCTGCTGCTGCGAGACGCTTCTTATAATCCTCAATAATTTTGGCTGCTTGCATTGAAGGAACTTCTTCGTAACGTTCAAATGCAAGGGTGAACTTACCACGACCTTGAGTCATTGAACGAAGGTCGGTTGCATACTTTGCAAGTTCTACTTGAGGTGCTTCTGCAGAAACTACGGTCTTGCCACCAACGGAGTTGGTTCCAAGAATTCTACCACGACGCTTACTCATATCGCCCATAACGTCACCCATGTATGAATCTGGAACGATTACGTCTACGTGCATAACGGGTTCAAGGAAT
>JAZQVF010000020.1:0-4263 GCA_045631675.1 Candidatus Stercoripulliclostridium sp. | reverse complement strand
CTTAATTACTGCATCGGCAATTGATTCGTTACCAGTCATACAGTATTCGTTGAGAAGTCTCATACCCTTTGCAAGCACTTCTGCTTGACGTGTTAGAAGGTCATAAAAGTTTTCTTCTTTGCGTTTTTTGAAAAATTGCATCTCTCCCTCCTATATTCCCATTATTAATTTTACCAGTTGATAAACTCCAAAACTTGCAAGCATAGAGATAGGTAAAGTTAAACACCAACCAAGCACAATCTTAAATGGAGTTACCCAGTGAACAGATTTAACCCTTTCTGCGGCACCTACGCCTACGACCGATGAAGTCATAGTTTGTCCCATTCCAAGAGAAATACCCAAAGTCGTACCTACTATACTTACGAGAGAAGTGGTGAATTGCGATACTACGGAATGTATGGGTGCAATCTTGAAGATTTTCTTACCTACGGTACCCATAACTCTAAAGCCACCAAACAGCATTCCAAGAGTTAACGCAACTGCTATTACGAGCACTATCCAGAAAGGTGTTTCAGTTGCACTGAAACCTAAAAGTCCTACCGTAGACATAAGCATTAAGACGCCAAGAGATTTTTGTGAGTTGTTGGCGGCGAATGCCCCCGTTAGAATTATAATGTTAAACCTTTGGCAGCCTTGTAAAATAGCATTCATTCTGCGTGGTGCGTGACGAACGAGTTTCTTTGTTATCTTCATAAAGATAAAGCCAAGAATAAACCCTACGATAGGAGCAAGTAGTACCATTGCTACAACGTTCAAAAGTACGTAATCTGTCCACATTATAGCATTGAAACCAAAAGCACCTATACCAGCACCTATAAGTCCACCAAGCAAAGTGTGGGTAATCGTGTTGGGAATTTTAAAGAAAAAGGCTATAAGCCCCCAAATAAGAGCGCCTACCATACCACTAAAAACAAAGGCAAAACCTTGCTCGGGGGTAATACCTTCAAAATAGGTTGCATAAATTAGGCTATCGTTAATGTTGCTTGCTACGGCTCCCGTGCCTACAAAAAACATTACTACTGGTACTATAAATTTGGTAATTGCAGAAATAATGATTGCCTGCCTTGGAGTAAACGCCCTTGATACAACCGTAGTTGCAATTGCAGTAGAGCCGTCGTTAAAACCTACGTAGAAGGTATAAATTAGCACTAATATGAAGATGACTATTGCGTATGCGCCCATTTTTACCTCCTTATATTCTTTGATAGAGTATTTATTATAATATGCTTTTTTCGTTTTGGCAAGACCTAATTTCGTTAATATTGCAATTTTTAAAGGTTTAATAGGTCAAAAGCATTCTTATAGGTTATTCTTTCAAGTTGTTCGCTACTTAACGGCATAGTTTTGAGTATTTCCAACTCTTCTTTAGTGTTTGACCACGGAGAATCGGAGCCGAAAAGTATTTTATCTGCACCGTGCTTTTCAAGTATAGATAGAAACTTTTCCTTACTAAAAAATTTAAAGCCCATTGCAGTATCAAAGTAGATATCCTTGCCTGCAAGATACTCTTCTACTTCGTCCCATTGAGATTGACCACCTAAATGTGCGGCAATTATTTTTGCACCCTTGAATTCTTCCACTAAACGACAAAACATTCTTGGATTTGATTTATATGGCTCAACTCCAATAGGGTCGTATCCCGCGTGAAAAAGTATGAACATTCCTTTAGAAAAAGCATACTCGTAAAGTGGAAACATTTCTTCGGAGTCCAAAACAAAGTTTTGATACTCGGGATGAAGTTTTATTCCCTTATACCCCATTTCGCAAGCAAGGTCTACGTTTGCTTTCCAACTTTCTTTTTCCGGGAATAAACCTGCTATAGATTGAATGCGACTATCCCTAATCTCCATTCCCCATTCAAGATTTTTTATTGATTGCGTGGGTTTTGTAGCAACGGGACAAACGAGTGAGATATCTACTCCCGCCAAGTCCATTTGCTCAATTAATCCCTTTTTCGTTAAGTTGTGAATGGGGGTATATCCTGCAGACCTTGCCGGAACCGCTAAGGATTGATATGCCCTTTCTGCAAGTTTTTCAGGGAATATATGCGTGTGAAAATCTACTACCATAATCTACCTTTGTTTTGCGACCATATCGGCATTTGGAATTATTTTTCTGAGTCCATCTTTGAACTCTTTACCGTGGTTAGGGTAAACAAGATGCATTAATTCGTGTGCAACGAGATAGTCCAAGTATTCCTTACTCTTTTGTACTGCGTAAACACTGAAGTTTATTTGCTTAGACCGAGTGTTACAAGACCCCCATCTTGAAGTCATATAGCGATAGCCTATCTTGCTACATTTAACGCCTATTATGCGCTCATAGTAGGCAACTCGGGGTGGAAATTCTTGTTTGGCAATTTGTAAAAGATATTTCTTTACAAAAGATACTTTTTGCTCTCTTGTTGACGATTTTGGTGCGCCTAAAATCGCTATTTCGTTACCTATATTCAAAGAAAATTTATTTTCAGGTATCTCTATTACTTTATAAGAACGATTAAAAAGTATAAGGTTTTCTCCATTGTTTAAATAATTTGAGGAATTGGGTTCTTTGAGTATTTTATCTTTGTTTTTTTGCACCCATTGAACGTTGTCTAACACAAACTTTTCCACCACTCTAATTGGAGTGCCTATAGGACAACTAACCTTAATTTCCCCATTAGGTGGTACTATGCGTAACCTTAAACGTTTGTTTTGCGCTCGCGCAGTAACTTCTACCTCGTAGTTCAAAACTTTAATCTTCATTGCGCTTATATACTTTTATATCGTACGCAAGACGCGTTGTTATAGATGCTAAATTAGATACCCTTTCTATTGCATCTTTTGGGGTGTGATAGTAATAAGGCGTCATTTGAAGAAGGTCCTTTATTTCCTCTCCTACTGCAGTATAAGTGTCGGTTAGAGTTATCTTATCAATTAAAGTAAAAGCATCAGTATTTACCGTTTCTTCTTCGTTTAGATAGGTGTTTTCATAAAGAAGTTCCTTAAGGTCAAGAAGATGCTCGGGAGCAGGGTTTACTTTAATGAATATTCCACCACGTTTTACCACCCTTTCAAGTTCAGCAAAATAGGTGGGCGTAAACACTGCTACTGCAACGTCTACGCTATTTTCCAATATAGGAAGAGAGGCAGAGTTTCCAACAATAAAACTTGCATTCTTATAACGCTTGTCGGCAAGAATTATAGCATTTTTAGATAGGTCTGCACCCCTAACCCTACTTTCTTCATAGACATTTGCAATAGTCCCCGTTACGTAACCCTCTCCACAACCTACGTCAAGTATATCTTCGTGTGGGAATTGGGCAATTATTTCCACTATCTTTTCAGCAAGAGATTTGTAATATCCCCTATCCATAGTGCGCCTACGCGCTTGCATCATTTCTTTGTTGTCACCACTATTATCTTGTGCCTTAGCACCTGATAGCACTAAATTGACGTAGCCTGAAGATGCAAGGTCGTAACAATGCTTGAAAAAACAGTACAAGCTACCCCCGTTTCGGGATAGCTTGCATCCACATCTTGGACAAATTAGATTATCGTAACTTCTCATTATTTTGCAGTTGCGCTTACGTAAGATTGTAGGAAGTCAATCTTGAAGTTTACGGTTTCCTTTCCTTCTTCATTAATTGCGTAGGTCATAATGATGAAACCATCGCCGTTTTCATAAGGTGCGCCCATATGAATTGCAGTCATCTTTTCACCCGTCAAAGGATTTTCCACTTCTCTTATAGTATATCTTCCTTCATATTGAACGCCAAGACCATCTGGAATAGAAAGTACTTCTGGAAGTTTTCCTTCCTTTTCAATGGAATCAATTAGTGCTTTGATGCCTTCGTGTTCGGTATCAAGTCCAACGAAAGAAAGTCCAAGGTTGGCATCAAGTAGACCAAATGAGTAAAGTACGTTGTCAGTGGTGAAACCAGGGAAGAGTTCTACTGCATATTTGTCAATGATAGGACTAATATCAACGGTTGATAAATCAACTCCATCAAGAAGACCATCAACAAGGCTTGATGCACCATCGGGGAGCATTATGCGAAGAGTCATGGTGCCGTCCGGTCTGAATTCCATATAACTCGTCTTCTTGTTAGCAAGAAGTCCGATTGGAAGACCTAATACGGCTGTGTCGGTATCAATTGCAAGGCGCTTTGTTTCTTCAAATGCAACGTAGGGATTTTCTGCAGTTGCCTTCTTATCAAGAACTGCAGTTCTTGGCTCTGCGTAACGGAAGAATAGGTTGGTTACTTCATCATAACTTTCTGCG
>JAZQVF010000019.1:0-3014 GCA_045631675.1 Candidatus Stercoripulliclostridium sp. | reverse complement strand
TAGGTATTTGCATACAAAAAGAAAACACGCAGTTTTGGCGTGTTTTTCTTTTTGCCGAGGCTGAAGGGGTAGCACACCCGTTTGCTTTAGCAAACAAGGTGCGCAAGTTTGGCTTTGCTAAACCTGGCGAAAGCAAGTGCTTGCACTTGTGTTTGAATTACCTGTATCGCGTTTATGTGCAAGCAATATAATTGTTATATTACAAAGAGCAAGACAGTCTTTCGCGGTCCCGCCATAACGCTATTCGGTTTCTCTTTTTATTGCTCTAATATTTCTATTACTCTTCCATAATAAATATTGTGCGCGGAATCGCAAACAAGCTCAACGGTTATCATGGTGTCATCCTCAAGAGATAGGCTAAAATATGAATAATCGTTCGTGAATACGTATTCCTCGCCCGTCCATACTATTGATGAATATGATGCGCTTAAACCCATCACGGTAATTTCATTGCCTTCTTCATCCCTTATCCAACCAAAACCGTTGTCACCACCATTTGCCCCAACATACCAAAGTCCAGTAATTTCATACACGTTTGACATGCTTTCCAAAGGCGGATTGTTAATAAGTGATAGTACGTTTGTCTCTATGATCTCCGGCTCCGGAGTTCCTACGTCTACGTTTGAATAGTCCTCGCAAAGAGGTGAGAAAGTCATGGTTGCCCTATCGGTACGTCGGTTTGCAATAACAACGTTGAGAGTAATCTCCCTGCCGATGAGCGAAAGTATTGCTTTATAGTCGGGAGCGGTTGTTTGCTCTCTTAAAAGCAGTGCGCTATCTCCGTCTACCAAATAGTATTTGCTACCTTTTGCGGTAACTACACCACTTGTCCTATATACGTTGTGCTCGATAATAATGTGTTCGTGTTGTTCATAATCGGCAGTAAGGTCAAAAATAGTCTTTTGTATAGGATTTATATTGTACTCGTTGTCTATTTCCCCGTATTCTATATCGGTTGCCTCTAATCCCGGCATATTATTAGCAGAAGTTCCCCTACCCTTTACGTTAACGGTTTGCCCTATCTTGACGTTTTCATATGAGCAACCTACGTAGAGAGTCTTTCCAGTATCGTCGGTAAGATATAATCCTTGCTTATCATATGCATAAACTACACCCTCTATCTCACAACTCATAACGCTATACGAGTTAAACCTTAGATAGAAGGTCTCTATCGTGATGATATCGCCATCATTTGGTCTAAATTCTTCGTATCCATCTTGATATCTTTCTATATCTCCACCCATGATATCGGGCATTGAGCCCCATTGCCAATATACTTGGGGAAAATCATAGGTAGCGATATACGTGTTAACGATAATAAAACTCACGTCACCATAAACGTAGCCCTTTCTTACGTCAACGTAGGTGTTCCCACTCTTAAATGCATATACCTTGCGGTTTTGAGAGTCATTAATCTCAGCAATAAGTTGATAGTCGCTATATTCCCTAAGATATGCCTCGTAATCAGCATCGTCATAACACTCTACTGACATTTCCAAACCGGTATAGGTGAACGCATAATCGACGATACCAAAATTATTCGTAGGCATAAAGGGTGGAACCAATCCTACTGTATCGCGATATTTTTGTTTCATTTCCTCATCAAAGTCGGTAAACCTATAACCATCTGGCAATGGATTTTCCGGTTCGGTTGGCTCCTCTGGGTCGGTTGGAGTACTTGGCTCATTGGGTTGACTCGGGTCCGCTGGGTCTACCGTAAAACCGGGATCACCGGGAGTTGAGGGATTATTGTCATCATCATTAGGGTTAGATGGGGTTTTATCATCATCCTCGCTTGGCACGTCCACTACGTCGTCAGTAGTATCATCACCACCATTGCTATCAACGTTAGGAGCAGGATCATCATCTCCCACTTCCATAGAACACGACACCATACACAATGCAATTACCGACATTAGTGCTAACACAATTAGTAAATTTAAAGTTCTTTTTTTCATTTTCCCGCCTATCATATATTTTTAATGCAAAATTATATAATTTCTCTTTCTTATTTGTTAGAATTATATTATCATACTCACTCCCATTAATCAATATTCAGTCTTGATTTTTTGGTTTTCTATGGTATAATTTTACAAGTAAAATTAAGCAGTTTGTGCTAAAATGTTAACGTGAGGCAAATATGAAAAGAAAAATAGATGGAACTTTTTTTGAGTTTAGACATCATAACACTGCAGAAGGGAAGTATTGGAACCCTGCTCTTGAAGGCTTTCAAGTACAAGATTGGCGAGAGAAAATTAGAGAAATAAGCGCCCTTCAAATGGAATACGTGGTCGTTATGGCAACAGCACTTTATGAAAAGTGCTACTTTAAGTCTTCCGTTTTTCCATTTGAAAATATGCCTTGCAACGATCCTATTGAAGAAATTTTAGACGAGGCGGATAAACTTAACGTCAAGGTCTTTTTAGGCAACGGATTTTACGGTGATTGGAGAAAGCCTAAGTTTAATATTACTTCTAAAGAAGTTATGAGCCTTTCCTTTAAGGCTATGGAAGAATTGACGGCACTTTATGGTCATCACGAAAGTTTTTACGGCTGGTATTTTCCCGATGAAACCTGCATTATACTCCACTACTCAAAGCCTTTTATTAACTACGTCAATGCTTGCTCAAAGCAAGCGCATTTGCTAACCCCAAAAAAGAAAACGTTAATTGCTCCATACGGCACCAATTTAGCACTCACAAACGAAAGATTTGTAAGAGACCTAACCTCTCTTGACGTTGATTTCATTGCTTACCAAGACGAGGTAGGTGTAAAGAAAACTAAGGTGGATAGGACGGCTCGCATCTTTGAAAGACTCAAAAAGGCGCACGACAAAGCAGGTCGCTCAGAACTCTGGGCAGATATTGAACTTTTTGACTTTGAAGGTCTCGTTTACAATAGCGCACTTATCCCTGCTCCGTTTGAGCGCATAAGGAAGCAAATTGAAAATGTTAGCCCTTTCGTTGATAAAATCCTTTCATATCAATATTTAGGACTAATGAATGCTGAAAACT
>JAZQVF010000018.1:0-2038 GCA_045631675.1 Candidatus Stercoripulliclostridium sp. | reverse complement strand
TTTACTCCTATGTTAAGGGCGCTAAAAAGCGCCCTATTTTGTTTTATAATGCCTATTTTAGGCTACTAAACGTTATGCTTGGGGTCCTAAATACTCGTAGTAGTAGCAAAGTTTGGTCCATGCGTTAGGAACGCCGTTGAAGGAAGTTTTGTCTACTAAGTATTGTAGGATATAAGCAAGTTTTTTATCAACTGCAACGCAACCTGCTGCAAGGTCGTTTAGGGATACGGTGGTTTCGTCTGCGTCTGCTCTAATCATATTGTCAACGTATGCTTGAACGTCTGCGCTATAGTCACGGATTTCAGTATCGTTACCTTCTGCATCCTTTACGCGAAGGATACGTGCCTTTTGAGTTGCTACGCCATCAACGATTACGGTGTCGTAAATGATTTCTCCGTTTTCATCAACTGAAGGAATTAGGTCAACGGTGCCGTCGTCGTTGTAACTTTGTACCTTAGTGAAATCAAAGATACCCTTTTCAAGTGCAGATAAAATGGTTTCATCTCCAAAGAAACCTGTGATAATTGGAAGGGTAATGTCAAGGTAAAGTTTGGAATTGCCTACGTAGAAATAACCGTCTGCTGAATTGTAAACGGGGGTAACGCCACCTGCAATAAGGTCAAATACTTCTTCGCCGGTTACGGGGTCAACGTAGTAAGTGAAAGGTCCGGGTGATGCATATCTAAATAAGGTATAATCATCTCCTAATCTTTCAACCTTAAAGTTAATGGTGCCTACTTGGGTGTTATCGTAGTATGCAACGTCAATGAAGTATTCCTTGCCGGGTTCAAAGTAGTAGGTCATACAAATATTGTTTGAGCCGTATTCCATTTGACCGTATTCTCCGTCGTTGTTGGTGTCAACAAGTCTTTCAACGTGGTCTGCGGTGTAAAGTGGGTTTTTGCTATAGAATGCTTCTTCATCAAAAATCCATGCGTCTACTTCTTCAGAGCCGTCGGAGATAATGCGATATACGCCACCTTCAACGGAAGTGAAACTAAAGAGTTTACCACGTGGCATTATGATGGTCTTGTAGGTTATGGAGTTTGGATATTCATCAAGACCTACTTGATCGTTCAAAGTAATGTCGTATGCGCTAAATGGTGCTAAGCCTGCAATGGGGTCTTCAAGTTGAGCAGTCGTGCCGTATGCATCATAGTAACGGCAGAAACGGAGCCAACCGTATTCGGTTTCATCAAGTACGCCACCGGTGTAAAGTTTGTTAAGTTCTACAAGGTAAGTCTTGAGTTCTTCGTTAACGGTGCAGTAACCACCGATTTCAGAGTTAGATGCGTATGAGCAGAAGAAAATGAAGTCGTTCAATTTTTCTTCGCCGTTTACCTTAAAGGTGTTTTTATCATATAGGAAAAGATAGAGTGAAGTTGCAGTATCGGTTTCGTCATCAAGAACGTAGTTCATTAAGTTTGCAAGAAGAAGTGGGCCGTTTTCAGTGCCTACGTGATAGTATCCGTCTTCTTCATTAAATACTACGGTTTGGTGGAATTGGTAACCATCATTGTATTCATTGGGATCTGAAACTGCGTTTCTTGGGATATAAGTTTCTTTGCTGATTTGTGATGCGTTAGTGATTGAAAGGTTGTCAAGATAGATGCAGTCGTCGCCTGAATCAGTGTCGGTATCCTTGCTATAAATGAATGAAATCTTATAGGTGCCGTCCTTAGTTGCTACGTAAGGATAACAGGTTTCCCATTCTTCGCCAAGACCGGAAATTGAATAGATAAGTTCGCCGTCTACCAAAACGTAGAAGTAGTCTGCACCACGTTCAGACGAGCAGTAGTAGTCAAGGCTTAGCGCTTGGTTTTGTTGAAGGGTTACGTCAACGTGCATTGCTGCAACGGTGTTGTAGTTATCTTCACGCTTGTTAACGAGTTTGTTATTGGTAGAAACCATACATTCTCTACCGTCCTTAGTTGCTACGTAGAAGGGCCAGTAGTTTTCTGCATCGTATGATTCAGTTTCTGGATAGTAAGTTACCTCACCGATGCCGTTACCGTTCATAATGGGAGCAACTACGGAA
>JAZQVF010000017.1:0-6570 GCA_045631675.1 Candidatus Stercoripulliclostridium sp. | reverse complement strand
ATTAAGGAGAAGTGGATTATGGCAAAGTGTAAGGCATGTGGCGAAATTTATCAAGAAGGTAGCCGTTTTTGCTCACGTTGTGGTTCAAGTGTAGCCGACGATAGCGTTGTTATTCAAGAAGCACTTCAAGCAGCACAAAAGGATTTTGACAGAGATTCAATGGCAACCTTGGATAAATCCAGAATTACTTACGTATGCTCAATTTGCGGAAGCATTAACCGTATAGACCAAGACAAGTGCACCCGTTGTGGTAAGCCTCGTCCAAGAAACGAATACGTTACTGCTCTTAAGCGCATCAATGCATCAAAGGCTATGAATGCCGAAGCACCTGAAACTTTGGTTGCTCCATTGCCCGTTCAAGCAACTCCCGTTGTTGAAGAACCCGTAGTAGTGGAAGAGCCCGTTCAAGAGCCCGCTCCCGTAGTTGAACAAGCCCCCGTTCAACCCATTGTTCAAAACGTAATGTCAGTAGGCGGACAAGCCGGTACTATTACCCAACCTTTCGTCGTTGTTCCTTACGTTGACAGCATGTACCCACTTCGTCAATATAATCCCAACCAACTTTATAGATATCAACCATACACTCCTGAAGAACTTCAAGCAATGGAAGCACAACGCAAGGCTGAAGAACTTGCTCAAAAGCAAGCAGCACTTGCAGCACAAGCACTTGCTAACCAAGAAGAATCAGTTGAAGTATGTGATTGTGCAAAGTCAAAGAAGGTAAAGAGTTTCGGCATCGGTACACTTATCCTTTCCATCATCATGTTTGCACTTGGTGCATTCAATGGTTATGGCCTTTATGAAACCGGTATGCTCAACAACCTTGCAGGTCTTGATCTTGGTGGCATCATCTTCGTTGCAGGTAGTGCACTTATGATCGTTATGGGTCTTGTTGGCATCATTCATTCTTCCGTAAGAATTGCTGGAAAGTCAAAGTGCAGAGGTTGGATTATCGGTCTACTTTATATCGTTGCAACCGTTGCAGCCTTTGCAGGTAGTGCTTTCGTAGCGGAAAAGGCAATTTCACTTGACGTCGTTCTTAAGTACCTACAAGGCGCTGGCGTAATTTCACTTGCAATTACTTGCGTTCCTGCACTCATTCATTTAATCGTATCTGCTTGCTCACCAAGAGCAAAGGCATAAACACTAATAGTAATGTTGGCGCGCCTATGCGTAGGTGCGTGCATTTACTAACTCTCGGGAGGTAACTATGGCAAGCCGTGGAAACGAATACTTAGTAACCAAACGCGATATGGCATCACCATATTACAAACAATATTGTGAGGCTCGCGGTGCGTATACACCTGCAAAAGACTCTTTCAAACGCGCTCCCGTTATAGGTAGTTCTTACTTTGAACAAGAGCCTGAAGAGGTTGTAAACGAAAACCAAGGAAAAAAGGTTAAGAAGGAAAAGGTTAAAAGACAACGCACTAAGGGAACAATGAAAAGAGCAAGACGTGGCTTTATCGTATTCCTTGTGATGTTTTTTGCTCTTTTATACGTAGTTGTTGGCGCTTTAAGTTTCCTACAACTTGATATGTTGAGTGATTTCAACTCATACTTTGCTTTATTCACTAAGGTAGAAGAAGTTTATCCTGAAGACGCTACTTTAGAACAAATTGAAAACGGCGAAGTAGCGTGTGAATATATTACCACCCCAATTTATCTTGACGACGTAGTTATGAGTTTCGTTGCGATGCTCACCGGCGAAGAGGTAGAAACGGGTACGTACTATTTCTACGATGAATGCTTAGCATTCATAGATGGTGCGGAAACAATGGATATGATTGCTTTCTATGCACTTCCCGTAGTATTAGTACTTGGCTTAGTCGTAGCATTAATTTTCTTCATTCGTGCGCTTATTACCTTATGCACGCCTAAGAGAAGAAAACTATTCATTCTAAGTTCAGTACTTATGATAGTATTAACTATTGTTGGCATTTTTGCAGGCTTTATTTGGAGCGGTCTTGAATTTGCCGACGCAATGGTATTCCTAAACGTAATGAGCATTGCATTACCAATGCAAGTGGGTTATGGATACCTAATTATGACGGTATTGTCTATCCTTGCTTTGGTTATGAGTTTATTTGCATTCCGTAGCAAGAAAAAGGTTCAATAAAGGAGATTACACTATGTTCGGCAAAAAGAAGAGAGAAGCAGAAGCAAGAGCGCTTAGAGAAGCACAAGCAAAAGCAGCAAAGGCTAAGAAAGGCCCAAGCGCAAGTTGGCAAAAAGTAGGCAAAGGACCAGTTCCAGTTGCAAGACCTGCTGATTACATCCAACTTACTCCCATCGTACAACCTATCCCACTCGTACCATACAGCTCACAACTTCAACCCCTTGCTATGTATGAAGACGATTTTGAAGAGGATTACGAATAATAGGGTGGTTTCTTTTTAATATATTAATTTTTGGTTACCTTAAAGAGGTGCAATTGTTTTGCATCTCTTTTTTTTGTTTTTCGTGTTGTATCGTTGAGTTGTTTATCTTGTTTTTTTAGGGTAAAAACCCCCGATTTTACCTATGACTTTCTCACACGCGCGTATTAAAAAGAAAATGTTAAAATTTGACAAAAAAATTTTCAAAAAAGTATTGAAATATATCTTTAACTATGTTAAACTATTGTTACTATTTATAATTGCGTAATTTATAATTATAAATTAGAACTCTGGAGGGAGTATGGCAGCAAAAAAACAACAAACTAAAGTTGCTTCCACTGGTGCAAAACGCACCGGTGCTGCACCACGTCCCGTAAAAGGTGGCGCACAATACGCTAACCCTTACGCAGTACGCTACAATGCTGGCGCATCTGCTGGTGCACGTAGACCACAACAAAGACCCGCTCAACCCAAAAAGGCAGAAAAACCCGTACCCGTAAAGAAGAATAGACGTAAGGAAAGAGAATATTTCTTCATTATGCGTAGGGGAGTTTGCTTTACCATGATGATTCTTGCTCTCGTATGGGTTGCAGTGTTTGCGCTTAACTATCTTAACATTCTTCCCGAATATACTTCATTCCTTGCACAACCCGACCTTACTCCTCTTGATGAAAGATTGGACGTAGAAACCGGTGAAACGGATGAAGAAGGTAACGTTATCGTTGAATCTTACGTTGACAAAACTGCTTACGTAAGTTTTATGGATCCTATCTTTGGCGCACTTAAGAGTTTAATCGGTTTGGAAATGACTGATGAAAACGGCGAAAGTCTTTCAGCATTCTACGAAGGCACGTTAAAACAACTCGTTCCTGAAAGTGCAGTTGAAGAAACTGAAGAAGGCAATGAAGAATCAACTGAAGAAGACATCGTTGCTGAAGCAGCACCCGAAGTAGACGAAGAAGCAACTGAAGATGAAAACGCATCTGAAGGCGAAGAAGACGTAGAAGGTACTGAAGAAGAAGTTGAAGAAGTAGTAGTATTCAAGCCAGAAGTAAGCACTGCAGTTATCACAGACGAAGCAAGAGAAGCAGATAGCATGGGACAAATTGCAGGAATGGCTTGGCAATATTTCCCCATAGTTCTTATCGTAGGCGCATTGATGGCAGTAATCATTTTAATTATTTCCTTCCTAAGCCTATTCGGTAGAAGAATTTTCAAAGGTTTTGGCTTTATGTCAATCATAATGCTCGTAGCAGGCTTAGTAGCATTCGTAGCAGGCTTAGCAGCAAGTGGCAACTATATGGGCAACCCAATGATTTTGGAAGACGGCACTGCAACAAGCGTTATTGACTTTAGCCAAATTATGAACTTTGCAATGGGTCTAATTAACGGAGCACCTGCCACCGCAATTGATCCTGAAACAATGGTAGAACCCTTGAAACTCGTTGCAGGTTACGGACTAATTATAGTTCTTGCAATACCCGTTGTAATGTTGATACTCTCATTCTTTGCAAGAAAGAAAGTACCATATAGCATATTTGATAAATAAACCCAATAGAATAGTAGGAGGTTACCCAAATGTCAAGAAAGAGTAAGAAAGCTGAACAAGAAGCTCTCGCAAAAGCTCAAGCAAGAAAGAGTGCGGCTCCAAGAGTTACTTTCCGCGTAATGAACAACTGTGCACCCGTTCCAGTTGCAAAGCCCGCTGATTTCATCCAACTCACCCCTGTAGTACAACCTATTCCAATCGTACCTTACAGTTCACAAATGCAACCTCTTGCTCAGTTTGATGACGAAGAGTACTACGAAGATTAGTCAAAAACCAATTTAGGAAACTAAGTTTCAAAAACTTAAAAATAAAAAATTTTTTCAGGAGGATTGAAAAATGTCAAAGAAGAGCGAAAAGAAAAACCAAATCGCTGCACCCGCTGCTGAAGAAAAAGAAACCACTCCAGTAGCACAACCCGCTAAGGCTGTACAACTTACCCCCATCATTCAGCCCATCGCATTTGTACCTTATTCAACCCAAGATCAACCTCTCTACATGTTTGACGAGGAAGAAGAAGTTGTTGAAGAAGAAGTTGTTGAAGAAGAAGTTGTTGCTCCCAAGAAAAAGAAAGTTAGCTGTGCTGCTATCTTCCTTAGCATCTTCTCACTCATCATCGTTGGTATTTATGTAATCGCAGAATATGCAGTTCCTGAATACCTTGCACTTATCGGCGGACAAAGTGGTCTTGCAATCATCCTTGGTCTCGTTGAAAACATGGATTTCACCAACATCACCAACATCGCTCTTGCAGTTGTTCCCGTAATGGCAGTTCTAACCCTTATCTCTTCTCTTATCCGCATCATGAAGAAAGGCGCTTGCGTATTTGCTAAGATCACCACTTTCCTTGGCCTCGTAGCAGCTATCGCAGCTCTCCTTCTCGTACTCATTGACGGTACTGTAGAAATCGGTTACGGCCTCTACGCAGTTGCAGCACTCAGCCTTGTAAACGTACTTATCGCTTACCTTGCTAAGAACGACTAATTCAAACTCTTAAAATATAATTCCTTGCCCACCGAGAGTCGGTGGGCAGGGCCTTATGTAAGAAAAGAATTATTTAACACAAATACCAATATACTATATATCCTTATAATATAGTTAGAGGAGATTCCTATGAGAAATAAAAAGAACAGTCGCCGTTATCAGGCATCTATGGATAACGTTCAAAGAGCAGTTGCTCCAGTTAAGCAACCTCTTGCAGGACCATTCCCCACTGCACAAGCACCCGCTGCAGGTATGATACTCCCCAACACAAGTGGTCTACAAGTAGTAGGCAATGGTATGCCTCTTGGTTTACCTTCATATACTTCAGTTGATGAGTACGGAAGAGCATATACTCCAATTATGCACTATGGTCCTCAAACTCACAGCGCACCCGTGCCTGTTGCAATTGCACCTGCAATTTGCCAACTCAACCCAATAGTATCACCTGTTGCATTCGTACCTTATGCAGGTCAACAACAAGGTATGCTAACCACAGATGAAGAGAGGTAATTATAATGGATAAAAATACTATTAATAACGCTCCAGCATCTGCAATGCCCGTTGATGCAGGCAGATGGGTAGCAGTAGATCAAACCAACCTTGGATTCAGTGTTCCTCCACTACCAAACGGACAACCTGTTCAAGGACCAGACGGCGCACTTTATTGTGTAGGTAAATCACAAGACGTAGTTGCTCCCGTAGCAGGAAACGCAAACAATGCTATTCCTACTCCAAGTGGCATCGTTCAATTACCTCCAATAGTACAACCTATTGCTTTGGTACCCTATACTTCACAAAATCAACCCCTTCTTCAATATGATCCATATTCAAGACCGGTTGAACCAGAAGCAGCACCAAAGGCTCCCGTTTATATCCGTAAGCCATATAAGGGTCTCAGCATAGCAAGTATGCTCGTTGCTCTTATCGGTTTAGTAGCACTTCTCCTTCTTGGAGCATTTGCACTCGTTAAATTTGGTGCAAATAGCATTAGTGGAGACGTTGCAGGATACGAAGTTCTTCTTGGTGTTATGAGTGTACTCGGTTTAAGCGAAAATGCTTATGGCGATATATTCCTTAAGAGTGCAACCGATAGCAATAAGATTATTCTTTCTATTCTCCCATTCGTAGTACTCGTAGTTGCAGTTATATTCGTAGTACTTCTTGTTAAGTATCTCGTTAAACTTGCTCAAGGTAAGAGCCCAAGATGTGTTAGCGCACTTGCAATCATTAACTTTATCCTTAGCATTCTAATTGCAGTACTTGGCATGTTTATAGCAAAAGACGTAGCGATTGCAGATTACCTACTTGCAACCAATGAACCAACCATCGCTCTTGGTATTGGCGTAATAATCTCTATCGTAGCATCTCTCGTACTATTCATTCTCCCACTATGTGCAAAGAAGA
The DNA here is from genome assembly GCA_045631675.1 of Candidatus Stercoripulliclostridium sp. Classification (GTDB taxonomy): domain Bacteria; phylum Bacillota; class Clostridia; order Christensenellales; family DTU072; genus Stercoripulliclostridium_A. The sequence continues at coordinate 258 of JAZQVF010000017.1, read as the reverse complement.
ATGCATATATGGTAGAGAAAGATCCTTCAAAGGAATCATACTCAATTAAATAATTGTATTAGACAATTCATTTCTCAAGGAATAATAAAAGGGTTTAGTAGTTTGCTACTAAACCTTTTTTGTAAAACGCGTCTTACATAAATGCGAAATTGGCTTCATTTCGCTTGCGCTCCACTCACAAGGAATACATAAACAAGAAATACCTCACTACGTTCGGCAATAAATACACCCACTTTGTGGGTGCAAGAAATACCCTTC
>JAZQVF010000016.1:0-9348 GCA_045631675.1 Candidatus Stercoripulliclostridium sp. | reverse complement strand
AAAGATTACAAATTTACTGAAATCGGCGAGCAAATTATTCAAGTTCGTTATGGTAACAGTAACGTTTACGCACCCGTCTATATTACCATTAAGGACAAAAAGCCTTATGAACTAATACTTGGTGACAAACGTAATGGTAGTGAAGACGAACTTAATTTCGTTGAAAGACAAACTTACGTAGAAGGGGAGCAATTTACCACTTCATTCCTTGTATACAACGTTCTTTATGATAACGGCACTTATGCTTTCAACTTTAACGATCAAAAGGAATGGGGCAGTTTGGACGAAAGTATGCTTGCTGACGACAATTCCACCTTTAATCTTTCCGTTAACAATCTTTCAAGTGATGGAAAACAACACGTAAACTTTACGGTTAATGGAAAGACTGCTGGGTATAAATTAACCGTTGTACCAAAGACTGCAACCAAGTTAAGCGTAAAGGAACCATATCGCAACGTATATCTAACGGGTAGCGTTATTGATTTGCAAGGCTCATACGTATACGTTGAGTACAATAATAACACCTTTGAAAACCTATCTCCCATTCCAGAAAGCGTTATAACCATCAAAGATAGCAACGGCAACGTAATAACCAATTTCTCAATGGCAGGTCAATATGAAGTTGAAGTAAGCATTGGTTCAATGACCAAGAGTTTCATGGTAGACGTTGTAGAAGAAGCAAACTTCGTAAGTCAAATTACGCTTTCAGGCATGACTTTAGATACCGTATACACCTATGCAAACTTTGAATCAATTCCCATGTCAACGATAATGATGAACGTATCTTATCAAGGTGGTGGAAACGCGGTTGTACCATTGAGCGAAGCAGAAATTATCAAGTGCGATAGATATGCAACGGGATATCAAGACGTTATTTTCAGATACAAAGGCTACGTATTTACGCTAAAAATTGAAATTGAAGGTAGAAGGGTATCTTCTATTGAAGTTAGCAATGCCCCCAACAAACTCACGTACGTACTTGGCGAAGATACCGAATTAGACGTTACTGGACTACGCATAACCAAAGTGTTTAACGATGGAGATAGGGGCGAGCAAAGTTACTTTGATGCTCTTTGGAGTTTTGAAGGCTACGATTTAAGTGTTTTAGGCGAACAAACGGTAAGAGTTAAATACGACTTAGGCGATAGAGTATACTACACTACTTTTGATATTGACGTTCAAAACGTAGCGATTGAATCCATTAGTTTTGATGAGGGACAAGAAGGTCTTGAAACCATTACTTTAACTGATGGAGATGGAAAGACGGACGTATTCCGTGCAGTAGTCGTAACCTATCGTGACGACGTAAATCTAACCTACGTATTCGTAAACACGGATAGTGGCGAAAGCATAACGGAAATTCGCACTCTTGTTTTTAACGTTCATTATGAAGGTGGTTTAACTATACAAAGAGAATTAAAGGCAAGTTATATTGCTTACGATAAGAACGTTAACCCAAGTGTAAGTGGCAACTTTAAGCAAACGGTACAAATCAATTATGGTGGCAAGACGACCACTATGAATCTTTACGTAATAGGTAGAACGCTTGAAGAAATATCCATTTACAAAGAACCCGAAGTATTAACTTATGCTGAAGGACAGATTCTTGACAACAAGGGTGGTTATATCAAGCGTACCTATTCAGACGGCACTTATGATTTACTTGCTATGACCAACGGACTTATTTCTATAAACGGATATAGCGTAAAACCATTTGAAGGAGTGCAAGGTGGTACTTACGTTGACCAAACGGTAACCTTAGGTTATGGTGGTAAGACCACTTCCTACGTGGTACGTACCTATAGAAAACTTCATGCTGAAGTAACGCTTGGTAGTTCAATTTTCAGTTATGGCGACAGCAGTCTACCAGTAGTTACCATTCGCGAAAGCATTTCTGGTTTCACAACCCCCGAAACTTCACTTGAGTATCTTGTAAATGGTAGTTGGATAGACGTTCGCCCAAGCGTACCGGGTACCTATCCACTTCGTATAATAGCATACGAAAACGAGTACTATGAAAGAGATGAATTTGAAGGCGACGAATTCAAACTCATTATTAAGAAGAAGTCTATTATCATTGAAATAGATGCGCTTGAAAAGATATATGGTGAGGTTGACCCACAATACACCTACGTTATAGGCGATGGCGAGTTGGTTGGAAATGATGAAGTTGAACTATTGTTTACTCGTGAAGAAGGGGAAAACGTTAAGTACGTAATGCATGGTGGTCAACGCGAAATAGGCTCTTATAAGATCACTGCAAGCATCGTAAAGGGCTTTGAACTATACGAACCTGTATATGCAGAAGTAGGCTTAAAGATCAATCCTAAAGTAGTAAGCCGTAACGCATCTGGCAACTTAATTGACGTGGAATTCGTATTACCAAACAACTATAACACTACTACGAACTCCATCAAGTATACGGGCAATCCCATTCAAGCATTTGGTGCAAAGTTTGTTGACGTAAAGGGCTTTACTTTGCAAATTGCACAAAACGATATTCTATACTTTGATAGCAATGGTAATCAACTCTCATCACTACCCGTTGAAGAAGGAACTTACCAAGTAAGGATTTCAGATAACTACGTATTTGAAGGCATTTCTTCAAGAACGTTTAGCATAATAAAATAACAAAAAAACATAAAACACACACCATATAAGGAGGCAAAACTTATGGACAAAGAACAAAAGTATTCAATTTCTCAATGGGAAGAACCGGAACGCATATATGCGGAACTTAAGAATCTAACCGATCAACCTATTTGGGAAATCAGTGAAGAAGAACTTGAAAAAGTTAAAGTTCACTTTGACACCAAGTGCGCAAAATCAAAAGAAATCACCACTGAAGCAAAGAAATATATTCCTGGTGGCGTTCAACACAACCTTGCTTTCAACTTCCCCTTCCCAATTTGTATGGACAAGGCAGAAGGCGCATATCTAGTTGACCGTGATGGAAACGAATATATTGACTTCCTACAAGCAGGTGGTCCTACCATTCTTGGTTCAAACTATCCAGCAGTTAAGGAAAAAGTTATTGAACTACTCAATACTTGTGGTCCTGTTACCGGTCTTTTCCACGAAGGCGAAATGCTACTTGCTAAGAAAATTAGCGAACTTATGCCCGCTTGTGAAATGTTCCGTATGCTTGGTTCAGGCACTGAATCAGTTATGGCTGCTATCCGTGTAGCACGTTGTGCAACTAAGAAGAAGAGAGTTATCAAAGTTGGTGGCGCATATCACGGTTGGTCAGATCAAATGGTATATGGTCTTAAGATTCCAGGAAGCCGTCAATTCCTTGAATCACACGGTATTGCAGGTGGCTGTTATAATAAAACCGATGAAGTTCGTCCAAACGACCTTCAAATGCTTGAAAAGATGCTTAAACGCAATAGTTTAAGAGGTGGCACTGCAGCAGTTATCGTTGAGCCAGTTGGTCCTGAAAGTGGTACTCGTCCTATTTCTATTGACTACAACGAAAAGGCAAGAATGCTTGCTAAAAAGTACGGCGCATTGTTCATCTTTGACGAAGTTGTTACCGGTTTCCGTGTAGGCACGAGTGGTGCAGCAGGTTACTTCTTTGGCAAGTACGACTATGACAAGGAACTACCCTTCAAGTGGATTATTGAAGATCGCAAGATTGAAGACGGAAAGGTTGTTACCTTCAAGCGTCAAGCAACCGGTAGAGATATGTATCCAGATCTAACCGTATTTGGTAAAATCGTTGCTGGTGGATATCCTGCAGCAGGTGGCGTAGGCGGTAAGAGAGAATACGTTTCCTTGATGGCAGCAGGTGTTGCAGGTATGGGTAAGAAGGCATACGTTGGTGGTACCTTAGCCGCTAACCCCTTGTCTGCTTATGCAGGATATTGTGCAATTTGTGAAATTGAAAAGAATGATGCTTGCGTTAAGGCAGGACGTGCAGGCGATCGTTTAGCAGCAGGTCTAAAGGAACTCATCAATAAGTACGGTCTACCATACGTTGTATACAACCAAGGCTCCATCGTTCACCTTGAATGTACTGGTGCAATGTCATTTGACTTCAGTTCAATGAACCTACTAAAATCAGTTATTCCAATGCTTAAGAAGAAGGCAGAAATGCTCAATAGAAAGAAGGCAATGGAACACATGGGCGCAGCGTATATGGCAAACGGTATCGTAACGCTCGCAGGTTCAAGACTTTACACTTCTATGGCTGACACCGATGAAATCATTGATGAAGCACTAAGAAGATTTGACAAGGTATTTGCAAGTGTTGTTAATACCGGCAAAAGATAAATCAAAGAGATTTAGGAAAAGGCTATGAAAAATAAACTCATAAAACAAATTTTAGAGTTTTGCAAGGAGATGGAAGAAGATAAGCTCGTTAAACTTGGCGACACTATGTCCGTTCGTTTTGATGGTGGAATGCTTATCACTTCCTCATCCAAGCCTATGGCAGAAATCGCGGAAGAAGATATCCTTTTTATAGACAAAAAGGAGCCTAAAGATGAAGTTTCAGCACTACATCTTGCCATCTATTCCGCACGTGAAGATATCAATGCAATCATTGTTAATCACGCACCTTACTGTGTAGGCATTGCAAAGGGTTCAAAGAAATTCCCTGCTTGCTTGGACGATATGGCACAAATCATTGGACCAAGCGCAAAGGTATCACCTTCAAAGGAAATTGGCGACGTATTAAAGACCTTGAACGGCAGAAATGCTTGTTTAATTAAGGGCGATGGCGTAATTGCAACGGGTAGAACGTTAGATGAAGCACACACTGGCTCACTCGTTCTTGAAAAAGGTGCAATTGCATACGTTGGTTCAACCGTACTTGGTAACTCAGTTAAGATTAGCACTTTTGATGCACTCTTAATGCGTTTCATTTACAAGACCAAATATTCCAAGAAAGATCAATCTGCAAAGCAAGCAGAATTAAAGGCTTAGGAGGGCGCTATGACTGAATTAGAATTAAGACAACAAGTTAAAGATGCAGGCGTAGCACTTCTTAAAGAAGGCTTAGTAAGAGGTACTTGGGGAAACATTAGCGTTCGTATGGACGAAAAAAAAATGATCGTTACTCCAAGTGGTATGGACTATATTCGTATGCAACCGGAAGACACCGTAGTGGTTGATATTGAAACGCTTGAATACGATAGTCCCGTTAAACCTACTTCTGAAAAGAAGATTCACGCAGCAATTTTGCGTGACAGACCTGAAATTAACGCAGTAATCCACTCGCACCCAGTATGGAGTTCAGCAGTTGCCGCTGCAAGAAAGACCATGCCAAGCATCACCCCAAAAATGAAAGAATTAGTAGGGGAAGACGTAAGGACGGGCGCATACGGACTTCCAAGCACCAAGAAACTTACCGTAGGTGCAGTTGAAGCGTTAAAGGGTAGAAATGCTTGTTTCCTTGCTAACCACGGCATTTTCGTATGTGGCAAGACGATGGAAGAGGCGTTTGAAATTATGAGAGAAATGGAGTATTGCTCCAAACTCTATATTGAAAATATCGTTAAAGAAGAACTTGGCAAAGAAGAAGTAACCGTTGACGATATCATTGAAGTATTCTACAAAAAAATCAAATAGTTCGGAGGGAACAGATGAGCAACTTTAAAGCAAACGTCAACACTTTAGTAAACAAAGTGTTTGGCACCACCCCCGGCGACGGCGAAATGCAAGCAAAAGAAGGTATTGCTTATAGTATAGCAGGCTTTGGCCAAAACTTCATTTGCACCATTATCGGTAGTTATCTTACCGTTTTTATGACCGACGCTCTTGGGTTTAACATTGACGTAAAAGTAGGTGCACTTACAGGCGTAGTAGCAGTAGCAGTTTTAATGCTTGTAACCCGCTTGTTTGACGCATTCAACGATCCAATTATGGGTTCATTCGTTGATAAAACGCGCACGAAATATGGTAAATGTCGTCCATATCTTCAATGGATGCCTATTCCAATTGCAATAATGACAATTTTATGTTTCTTGCCGTTTTATAAAGCAAACTTAGGTAGTTTCATAGGCCTATCACTCGTATACGTTGTTTGGTCGGTAACCTACACTATCGTTGACGTTCCTTACTGGGCACTTTCAACGGCTATGACTAACGATACTACGAAACGTGGTAATATGTTGACCGTAGCGCGTATGTTCTGTACTGTTGGTGCAGGTATCGTTACCATTTTCGTACCTATGATTACGAGTGCAGTTACTGCATCTTACAAATACGATACCTTTGCAGTACGTATTCCTGGTAGTTTAGAAGTAGTTACTGGTGATGCTGCAAAAGCATTTATGGATAGTTCAAAGAACTTCCTTGGTCAAGAAACTTGGGCGCTTAAGGAAGGACTTGAAGCGCAAGGATACAAGATGATGGAAGGTCTTTTAAATCCTGCTTATGCAACTCAAAATGCTGAAACTCTCAAATGGACCTACTTCATTATTTGTGCAGTTCTCGTAATTCTTGCAATCCCAATGTTCTATTATGGATTCAAGAATACTAAGGAACGCGTAGGCGTAGCAACTGATGGCGCAATGCAAAAGCCAAATAAGTTCTCTCACAACTTGAAACTACTATTTAAGAATAAGGAACTTCTCCTTATCGTTCTAAGTGGTATTCTTGGTGGTGCAAGAATGGTATACACCTACACCGGTGGCTTATATTTCTGTAAATATGCACTACAAAACGAATCTGCATATTCAATGTTAACGATGCTCGTTATCCCCGGTGGTCTTGTAGCAAGCGTACTAACTCCTTGGATGACTAAGAAGTTTAGCAAGAAAACGAGTTATATTGCAACGCATATTCTTGGTGCGGTAGCAATGGTAATAATGTTCTTTATGTGGGACTTCAGCACTGGTACTTTCCTACCAGGTGGTTTAGTAGTATCAATCATTTGTATGATACTTCTTGGTATCCCACAAGGTATCAACAACATAATGACCTATGCAATGATAGGTGACACCGTTGACTATCTTGAATGGAAGACCGGTGAACGTGGCGAAGGTATATGCTTTGCAATGCAAACCCTTATCAACAAGATCGGTATGGCAGTAGGTGCATTTATTGGTGTTCTTGCTTATGCAATGGCAGGCATCAGCCCCTCAAATCCCGAAGGCTCAATGACCATTGAAGGTCTTAACAAACTATGGATGATGCTTGTTCTTAGTGGCGCAGTAAGTTTCATCGCTTGCATCATTCCTATGTTATTCTATACCATCACTGAAGACAAACAACGTGAAATGGTTGCGGAAATCGCACAAAGAAACGCATCTTCACAAGAAAACGCAGAAGTTGTTGAAGCAGTAGAAATAGAAGCATAATAAAACTTAAATAATCGGTATCCAAAGTGCCTAAACTTGGTGCTTTGGATACCTAAAACTAAATAAAAAAGATTTGAACTTAGTCAAGGAGGTTAATAGACTATGGCAAACAAAGAAACTAACCACGGTGTTGCTAACATTACTCCGCAGCAATCAATCGTAGTTACCAATCCACAAGGAGTTGCAAGAAGAGAAACTTATTCAAACGTAACTCCAGTTAATTTCATTCACGGTGTGCCACAAAAGGGCATCATCAACCAAGCACCCGTAGGTAGAACACCGGGCGCACAAAGAAGAGCAAACCTAAGAGTTTCTTCTTTCAATACCGCTAAACCCGAAATTTTTAGAGTAGCAATTGACGGCAGACCAAACACTATAGTATTCCCCACACCAGGTGCAAAACTATACTATCTAAAGTGTATTGCAACTGCAATGGGTTCCTATCCCATTGACGTAATTGCTTATTCTGTAATTAATAATAGAGCATATTTCCTTATTGCTTCTTTTGACCAAACACCCGTAAGTTTTAGAAGATTCTTTGATACTGCTAACGAACTTTACGCTCGTTACTTCAACGAAAACTTCCAAACTGCAGGTTTTGTATTCAAGTCAAGACTTAGAGTAAAGCAACTTAAAAAGTTGGAAGAAATTTGCGAGTCCATTTCAGTTATAGAAAGTCAACCCTATGCAAACTATCTCACTCATAGTTGGGCATATCCCTTCAGTTCATTTGCTAAGTTAGGTGATTTAGACGACGGCTTTATTGCTTGTCGCGAAAATCTTTATAGACTTGGTAATAGAGCAGAGATAGACAAGTTAATTAACGATGGTTATGCAAAGGGATTAAGAACTCTTCCCGAAGATTTCTTCAACTTCCCAGAAATAGATAGATTTACCGCAACCATTGAAAACGTACTAATTGACTATGGTTGCTATACTAAGCGTGCAATACCTAACTATCTAATGCCAAGAATTATTGCTGAAATCAATGAGCGTGGTGGTTTTGAATACGATAGAATTGCATCAAAACTTGCACTCAGCAAGCGTGATAGATATAACACGTTAGTTGAAGTAGTTGGTGAACTTGCAATCAATATGCACCAAAGTTACGATGAAAGTTTACAAGCACTTGGCGTAACTTGGGAAGACACCAAACTTATGCGTGACGTAGTAATTTGGATTTCTGATAGACTTGGTTATTCAATTGACCAAATCTTTGGAATGATAGGTATGGCATATTGCACCGTTTCTGCTGGTGAAGTATACTACTTCAATGATAATTTTGTAGTAGAAATCATCAAATATATTTCTCAAACACGCAACCAATCCGTTGAATTCGTCATTAACAAGTTAGGCATTCGTAACACTTTTGAAGATGGTAATCGTGTTGGTTATATTGCATCTCTTTGCAAGTAAAACGCGTTATTTTAGCGAATAATTTCACAAAACTAAGTCTCCCTTCGGGGCGCAGTACTTCAGTACAGCAACCCCTTGGGAGACTTTCTTTTGCTCATTCTTCATCTAAACTAACGCGTTTTACCTTGACCTTGTTTGAGAGAGAAATAGTCCAAACATTACTTCTTCTTATATAATTTTTAGAAATCAAATTATATCTATCTGATGATACTACTTTAACATTCGCATATACTTTGCGTTTTGGCTGATAACTACTTGACACAATTAACTTTCTCCTTTATAATTTTTTTATCGACTTTAATAGAGTTGCTTTGCAACTGAGTTGAGATTTATCTGCGAACTCACCACAAAAATGGTAGTCGACGTTTTTGTTAACCACTCCAATGAGTGGTTATTTTTTTAATTTTGACCATGCGTTTTATACGTAAGACCTCGTATTTTAGCGAACAACTTAGAAAAACACGAAAGCCCACTCGGTCGTTTACGCTAAGTAAAGTCCCGTCGTGGGCTTTCATCTTTTCCTTCGTCTTCTTATATCGCGTATTTAACGAATAACTTTTCCTTATTGCGACTGCTTACAGTATTATTTCTTATAACTCAAGACACTTTAGTATAATTTTAGTAA
>JAZQVF010000015.1:0-7570 GCA_045631675.1 Candidatus Stercoripulliclostridium sp. | reverse complement strand
TTTCAAGTTGGCGTATTGCTCATCTGAATATACACCGTCAAGTGCGCTAATTGCAGTATATAATGTTTCCGCGCTCGTGAGATCGGTGTTAAGAGCAGTAATTGCTTCAGCGGTAATATCGTGGAAGAATTGGTCAACCTTAGCGCCTATCATATCCTTATATTGAGCAATGAATGCTTTATATAAGGTATCCATTTGTGCAATGGTCATTTCGCCTGCGTTATAAGTTGCCGTAAGTTCCTTTGTGAAGTTTACCCATACGGTATCAATAGCATTGTATTGCTCAATGGTAAGAACTTCTGCGTCGTAGTGAGCCTTTAACGCCGTTCTGTAAGTTTCTGCAATACCTTGTAGTGCATAGTAGTATTCTTGAGCGGAATATACACCGGTATTTGCATAAGTTGAAATCTTACTTTCATCAATTTCAATTTCAAAACTATTGTCGGTTGCAAACAAACTATTTGCAAGTGAGTAAATTGCAGCAGCAGGTGCTACGATAGCAACGGGGGCTCCGTTAGGAATGCCGAAACTATCTGGGTCTGCAGTGATTGCAAGAATAATGGAACTTGCAGTCATAATGGAAGGAGCAATCTTGCCTTCCTTGTTCTTGGGAAGTACAAGACCGTTATTCGTAGAGTTAAGAGCAACGGGGTCGGCAGTTTCAACCTTGTTGGTCATAACTTCTGCAAAGTTTTCCATATAATCGGTAAATGCGTTGAAGTTATTAATACGGATCTTATCTTTAATTTCAAGAGCGCTACCGAATACCTTAGTAAGGTCTGCAAATACGTTAAGGTCAATTTCTCCCGTTACTGGATCTTCAACACCCATAATGCTTACGCTCATTATGTCGCCACGAACTTTGGAACCTGCAGAGGTAAGGAAAATTGATGCCTTAAGGTTTAATATGTTAGTAATATCAAGAATTGCTTCAATGTCGTAACGAACTTCGCCACCGAAGGTTGCTTCGCCGTTTGCTACGTTGCCGATTACTTCAACGATAAGAGCAAAGTTGAGAAGTGCTTGATAGTCAACGTTAGATCTAACTTCTTCAAAGTAAATTGCTTGAAGTTCTGCGTCGTCTAAGCCCTTATATTGTGGTTCAAGTGCTGCTTCACGTATCCACTTAAGCATTTCCTTTTCTGCGTTTTCGCCAAGAATTCCTTGTAGTTCCTTTAGAATGTTGCTTAGTGAAGTCAAGTTGCCTTCTGCTCCGGTTTCAGGGTCAATTACGTCTGCAGGAGCGTTGATTTCAAACTTAGCAGCGCCACCAAGATTGATACCTAAGGTTGCTAAACTATCAATAACGTCGTACTTAGCACGTTCTTCTTCACTGAGTTCAATGGTCTTATCCATCAAAATTTCAAGTTTATTGAGAGCAAAACCGATTTCAATGAAGTTGCCGTCGTTGGGGGTTGCAGTGCCTTCAGGGTCTACGCCGTCCATACCTACGTCGCGTAGTTTGAGTCCAAGTGCTATTTCAAGTGGGCTTGCATTAAGGAGTACTTCTACGCCAAGGTCAAGGCTTGCAAGGTATGCTTCAATATTCAAACCAAGCATATTGAGTACGCCGACAAGCAACGACTTAGTAATGTTTACGCTAATGCCGTAACCTGCAAGACCAAGGTTGATATAGTACTTAACTGCATCAACTTCAGTTGGGTTAACTACTGCGCCTTCGTTGTTTGCATAGCCGATTTCCACACCTGCATCTGATGCCATTGAGCCAAGTAGACTTGCTATAATTTCATTTGCTTGTGGAATGTGGATATAGTCAAGATTTGCAATGAAGGTGTTGATGTGTGCGTATACGTCTCCTTCAATATAGTAGATTTCCATAACGGGGCGCTTTGCACGTTCACCGTTTTCATCAAGATAATCTTCACTCGTAGGATCGTTTGAGGCATAAGTTGAAAGCATAATTGCAGCACCGGTATGTTGCAATTTTGCAAAGTCAAAGCCATTGTTTAAAATGCCAATGATTTCTTCAAGATTTATGCTTGCGTTAATGTCAAAGAATAGTGATTCGTCAACAAGACCTAAGAACTCAATGAGCATACTGAGTTCAACGTCGCCAAGAAGTCCGCTTAGCGCAGGTGAAAGGTCAATGGTATTGCGGTCGGTGCCCTCTACCATTTCGCTTGAAATATTAGCATAACCACCAAGTTCAAGGTAAAGGTTGGTGGGTAGTCCGCTATCTGAAAGGAAGAATTCTTCATCAGCGGGAAGTTCAATTAGGAATTCTGCACCATCAAGGTCTTCCCCATCAAGAGCAATCTTGAATTGGCTCATACCAAGTCCAAGGTTGAATACTTCTATGCCGGTGTTAATGGATAGATATGCGCCCTTGTCACCAATACCAAGTTCAAGAGAAGTGTCTTGAATTTCAATGGGTAGGTCGGAACCAAGTAGTAGTCCAATAAGACCTGCGATAGCGTCTTTAGTAAGGTTAATTGCAACCTTATCTGCATCAAGAAGAACTTGAAGTGCTACTGCTTCGGGGTTAGATGCGTCTGCGTATTCTGCAACGTTGTTAAGACGTAGTAGGTTTGCAGGGGCTTCCCCTTGATCTGCTTCTGCAGAGCCGGTTAGAGCACCGATATCGTCAATGAGAGAGGCAACGTCGTTGATACCAATGTTAGGCATTCCAAAGAATGAAAGGTCAAGGTATAGGTTGCCGTCAAGAATATAGATACCAAGGATATGATTGTTATCCTTTCTGTCAAATAGGCGTATTGCAATTTCACTACCACCAAGAATGGTAGGAATGGGATCTGCTGCAGGAGAGCCGTCAAGTTTGATGATACCGCCAAGTGATACCTTTGCGATAAGTTCAAAGCCGAGTTCCATATCAAGTTTTGAAGTGTCAACGAGTAAACCAAGACCTTCAATGATACCTGAAAGCATTTCGTTAAGGTATGCGTTGGTGTATTCCTTTACGCCTTCCATAACGGGGTTACCTTCGTCGTCGTATACTTGGTTGCCTTCTTCATCAAGAACGGGATATTCGTCAACGGTAAGGTCAAAATAGCCCTCAATACGCAAGCCAACGGTAAGTTCATCTAAGAACTCGTTTAGACTTACGAAAGTTTGAATGTAGTCGTCTTCTTCAATGTCTCTATATAGGGGTTCTTTGCCCGCTCTTAGCGCGATATCTTTTAAGATATCAATTTCAAGGTTGATAGCCTCAATGGTTTGATCGCCATCGTCTAAGAGAGCAAAGTAAATGCGTAAATATCCGTTTTCGGGGAATATGGTGCTTTCGCCGTTTTCATCCTTACCAAAGTCAAATCCAACTGCCTTGATTTCAACGAATGCCTTTACGTTGGGCATTTGAATAGTTTCAGGGTTACCGAATTCATCTACGGGTGCAAGGAGCATCGTGAGAAGGCTTGTGAGTACGTTTGCAGCAACTGCAACGGTGATCGTACCCTTAACTCTATCAATTGCAACTTCATCAAGAGCCATACCAATAATGGCCATAATGTCAAGACCGCCGCCTTCGGTGGTTTCGCCCTCGGTTACTTCTCCTTCGGTTTCTTCGCCTTCGTTGAATGCCTTGAAGAGATTTTGGTTTCCAAGGATAACTCCGGTTGCAATATATTCGTTAATTGCAAGATATTGATAAAGACCAAGTTTAGCATCGTTTAAGAAGTTGGGGTCGGAAGTATCAATAGTTAGTGCGTTTTGTGCGCTTGCATCTTCGTTTACGAGAAGTCCTGCTACTATTGATGCAATATCAATGCCTGCTAAGGTGTCGCGTAGTCCAAGATTTTCATACTTCAAACGTGGGAGTTTGCCAAGTGATGCAAAGCCCATATTCTTCAAAGGCTCAAGGTCTATGTACAACGTGTCTTCAATGCCCGAGTAAATGATGCGAATGAACGGGTCGTTATTTGCACGGTTGAAGATGGTAACTTTAAGTTCGGTTTGTGCAAGGTCAATAATGTCAATGTTGCCTTGAATGGTGTACGCTAAAGTGGTGGTACCGGTATATTCAACACCGATAGAGAGAAGAAGATTATCAACGAAAGTGCCGATTAGACCACTTAGGTCAAGACCCTTGTCGGTAGTTTCTTCAACACCAATAGATACGTCACCTTGTAAAATTACGTTATAGTTGCGGTTTGCAGTAATAAAATCGCCGTTTTCCGTCTTGTAGATGGAAAGATTTACGTACTTAGCACGCTCTTCTGCAGTATCAACCATTTCATAGTTTGCCCAATCAGGCTCGCGCAAATAGGTAATGAAATCTATGCCGAGACCAAGACGGAGTGTGTCGGAAATGTCAACCTTAAGTCCTAAGGTATCAAGAACGTTCTTTTGGTTGAAACTGAGTGAAACGTTAAGTTCTTCGCCAAGGTTACCACCGATAGGGGTAATCATTCCAATAATTTGTGAAAGGTCTGCGCTGTTGAGGTCAAGAGCGATATTCCAGTCGTTAGGAATGGGGTTGCCGTTAGCGTCCTTCTTTACGGTGCCGTCTGGATTGTAGAGATACTCTTCAATACCGGGAAGTTCAAGGTTGTTGAGAACTACCTTTAGAAGAGCCATAACGTCAAGACTTGGGGCAGGTGCAGCCTCTTCTTCGCCTTCGTTATATACTCCACCTGCAAGGTTTTCTTCTTCAACGTCAGGAACGACGGGTTTTACGTAGTTGGGGTCAAAGTATGGGGTAATTGAACCAAGAACTCCACCAAGTAGGCTGTTAATGTCAAGACCTTGCAATACTACGTTAGGTAGAAGTTGTCCACTATAAGTTTCAAGTTCTTCAAAGTTGATATAAAGATTGGTTTCACTTAGGAATAATCTCATCAACGGCTCGTCAAGGAACTTGATGGTAATTTCTGCTTGCGTCTTAGCACCGTCAAAGAAGTCAAGAGCAACCTTTAGGTCAAGACCAAGTTCATAGCGTGCTGCGTGGGGAAGATTGATGGGCATATCGCCAAGCGCACCAAGGTTAAGGTCAAACGCTTCGCCAAGAATACGGTTGATGGTAAGGCTACCGTTTTCATCGTTTTCAATGTAAAGCGTTGCGCCTAAGCCAAGGTTACCAATGCCACCTTCTTGATAGGTATCCTTACGTCCTTGTTCGTTAAGACCAAGTCCACCGAAGTTGATTTGAATCTTTTCGTTTGAGCCGTAAAGCAATGGCTTTAAGGTAATATTTACCGAATAATCTTCAATAAGTTCTCCCTTTGCCATGTCAGATGGGTATACGTTTGCATACTTTTCACGAGTGTCGTTAACGTCGTTTGCCGTCTTAATATCAATGCCAAGACCCTTCATTACGTAAACTTCTTCAGTTAGAAGTAGACCGTCTGCGTCAGCTTTGGTTATGGTTTCAAGTTCGGTAAGAGCGCTCATACGCGCGTCCATTTGAGGCCACTTCTTTTCGCCGAGTTGCTTTAAGTTAAAGCCAAGGAATTGGAGTAGTACGGGGTCAAGGTTAAGACCAACAAGGTCCCAAATGTTTGCAAAACTTATGCTAATAACGCCAGGAATACTAATACCTCTACCTGCAAGCATTCCAATTAGGTCGTTTGCTTTAAGTCTGTATTGAATATCTTTGTTTTCGTATACACCGTCT
Organism: Candidatus Stercoripulliclostridium sp.; assembly: GCA_045631675.1. Classification (GTDB taxonomy): domain Bacteria; phylum Bacillota; class Clostridia; order Christensenellales; family DTU072; genus Stercoripulliclostridium_A. The sequence goes on along the minus strand of JAZQVF010000015.1, from coordinate 1,980 downwards.
TCACGTTGGTTGTATTCGTATACGTAACCGTTAGTGTAGAACAAGATGCCGCCCACCATGCCTAAAATGCCAAGGTCATCTATCACACCAACACCGGTCTCGCCACCTGAAAGTACACCGCCTAAAATTTGGTTAACGTCTATACCGGCACTTTGTAGTACGCCAAAGAGCGCTCCACCCACCTCTGTGAAGTTCAACTCAGGCATATAATACTTTTGAGTGCCTACGCAAACGTACGTATAACCACTTGCATAGTAAACTGCAAGCACTGCCATATTGTTTGCGTTTCTAACTTGGAAGAACAACTCACTCTTGTTGTTGTCCTTCAAGTGTAAATTACCCTTTACTTCAATGGTAAACGCTGAAGACTTGTTGTACTTTTCTTCGCTATCCAACCAGAAATGTTCAAAGGCGTAAGTAACGGTAAGGTCCATAATAAACCATTCTGGATCTTCCGGTGCGTCGTAGTATGCCTTGTAGTTTTCAAGGGCATCAAGGGTTTCCGTCTTTAACTGGTCGGCTTTAACGGTAGTAGAACGCGGGGGTGCTACAACGTTATTTTCACCTCCGCCTTGAAGAATGCTATCTTCAGGACGAGGTGCCTCAGGGTCTCTTGGGGAACATGCAAAAAGTGCAACTACTAACGCGGCAACCATAAGTAGCAACGCTAGTTTGTGGGCTAAATTGCGGTTCATTGTCATTTCTCCTTGTTAGGTGGTGGGAGTGCGCCGGTATGCGCTAATAAATAGAAAAAGGCAAGGACTTTCTTCCTCGCTCTTGCGATTATTCTACAAAAACCCACCGAAAAAGTCAACCCCCTATTTATAATATAAATATGCGCGTTTATTACGCGTGTTCACGTAATGTTCACACAGCCTACACATACACACACAATATCTTGTGGTGTCCGTTGAAATAGACACAAAATATGCCCTTGAAAACGGCGAATAAAAAATTTGATGGGTCAATATGAATTTTTAGTGAACTTTGGAAATTTTTATAAAAATTTACTAACATTTTACCCGCCCGTCGCTCGCGCAAGCGTATACTTGTGAAAATCAACAAAAAAAGGCAAGCGCTCGGCTTGCCTTAAACGATAGTTTGTTTGTCTTATTAGATGAGAAGATCGTTTGCAAAATCCATAATTTTGCCTACGATATATTGCTTGGGGTCAATGGTATCGTCTTCAATTAGAATGGTAAGGTCCATTCCGTAAGCAACGTGCTCTGCTACGTCTACACCGTGTGAGGCGCTAAAGGTTGCGTTGCCTGCTCTTCTACCGATAGCAGCAGTACAATATTCCTTTCCACCTGCAATTTGGCTTTCGTAAACGTCTAATACGTCGCGCATTAGTTGTTCGTAACCGGTAAGGTCAAAGAATACCTTTTCATCATCACTAAGCCAATCAAGATTGCGCCATACTTCGCAACCGTATAGTTTCTTTGGACGTGCTTCCTTTGGAAGTTCGCGAAGAGCCTTAATGCAGTTAACTGCAACGCCTACGTGGGTGGGATGCTTATCTGCAAGGTTGTGAATGTACATGGTTTCAGGCTTGTAGTTTAAGATGATTTCCTTGATGTCGTTTTTGGGGTCTTCGTTGTTTCTATCCTTTAATTGACCTGAAGTGTAGTTAAGCATAACGAGAGCGGAGTAGTCGCCTATCTCTGCAGCCTTAATTTGTTCAAGGCGTCTAACCTTCATCATATCTTCGTTGGTCATGTTTGCAAACTTGCCACTTCTTGGGCTACCACTACCGTCTGCACAAACAACGCCAACCATGCCGTATTTATCACTTTGGTATCCCTTAATTATTGCTTGAGGAACCCCTATTTCAATATCGTCTTGGTGAGCAACTACAACGAGTTCGGTGTAAATTTGTTTTGAGCCATTAACTACTTCTGCGTTTTTGTTAAGTTTCATAATAATCTCCTATACGTTTAATTCGGAATGATTTTGTTGATTAAATGCGGAATGCGAAAT
>JAZQVF010000014.1:0-11753 GCA_045631675.1 Candidatus Stercoripulliclostridium sp. | reverse complement strand
AGTTCCCAGAGCATTAGCTTTATGCACAACGGGATTAGAAGATTATACCTTGTGGTTAGGATTAGGTAAATGGATTACATCAATTACTATGACAATATTCTATATACTTTTGTATTATGTATGGCGAATAAGATACAACGTTAAAGGCAAAAGAGAAATCACAATAGCGGTTTACGCGTTAGCTTTAATTAGAATAGCATTATGCTTCTGCCCGCAAAATCAATGGTTAGTAGCTGATGCTCCTTTAACATGGGCTATCTATCGTAATATTCCGTTTGCTTTATTAGGAATATTAATAATCGTATTATTCTTTATTAGTGCTAAGAAAAATCAGGATAAAGAATATCGTTTCATGTGGTTAACAATAGTTTTAAGTTTTGCTTTTTATATTCCTGTTGTTTTATGGGCAGATTCAGTACCTGCAATTGGATTCTTAATGATGCCTAAAACATGTGCTTATGTGTGGACAGTCTTAATAGGGTTTATGTCCATGCGAAAGTGTATTGAATAAAGTCATAATTTCATTACGTATTACATACGCTCGTCTTTATTCGCAAGAAAAAACTAATATCAATACATAGCGTGTTAAATAAAATAACTGGGTTTGTTTTGTTGCTTTGGGCGCTAACTCTAACTTTTGCTCCAATGACTTATAGCATTGCGGTAATATGCGTACTTGCAACTATTGCGGTAATGCACGAGATTTATTTCATTGTCAAAGGACAAGATATCTTATAGTCAAATTGCAATTTGTTGAACTTAAATGGGTGCAAACACTTATGTGAAAATGCACCCATAATTCTAAATTTTACACCCACTATAAAAAGGTATCAAAATTTTAGATTACTCAAAAGAAAAGCCAAGTCCAACTACTTGGTTTTTCTTTTGATAAAAATTGCTAATTTAACTTTTTCTTTACATTTATTCACCTATAGTGTATACTTAAAATATGCCAAAAAAATATACTTATAACAAATCAAATGCTTTTATTAAAGGAGCAATTGCGCTTGGTTCAATTGCGTTTTTCCTTGCAATAGTTGTGTTTGCCGTACTTACACTTGTATATTTCATTCCTAACGTACTTTCATTTATTGACTTATCCGAATTAGAAATTGCCGTAAACGCTATATATTTGCGTCTTGATGCTTTCGTTTTAATAGGGCTTGCTATTAGCATTCTATCATTTATATTGTGTTGCACTTGTGATCGCTCTTTAAGACGGGAAAAGGGTGGTTTTAAAGGATTTGTTATAATATTGCTTTCCATTGCTTTAATAGTCTTTTATTTCATTCTAAACGGCACTGATATAATTTTCAGTTATTTACTGAACTATGCTTTAGGTGGTATTCTTCTCGTAGGTATTATAGGCACTCTTTTAGGTTTAATCGTATTCCTTACAAGGGTTAGAGCAAGAATGAAACTGGCGCGAAGTGCAAGAAGATTTGAAAAAAATTATTTAAAATATGAAAAATACAATAGATAAATAAAAACCCACTCGATTGAGTGGGCTTTGTTTTTTATCCTTTATAACCGTAAACGTATTGTTGAAGGGTTATGTCTACGTCAAATCTTTCATAAGAATAACTATAGGATCCAATTAATATTCCACCTGTTACGGTAACCTTTTGTTCAAGCATATGAAGTGTTACTACGTCACCAACTTTTGCTGTTTCTAAGAAATTAGAAAGTTGATAGTCTCTGGTAAAACTTTTCTTTACCTTTTGACCATTTACGTCAGTATAGGTTAATCCGGTAATTAGCATTCCTTTCTTTACTTTTCCATTCTTATCAGAAATAGCAACGCTACCATAAGGATTTAATTCATAATTAGGGGAAATATAGAAATAATATTCGTTAGTGCCTGGGAGATATTCACTAATATTATTAAAATTGTTAGCAAGAGTATCTCTATCAAGAGTGTTGACAACAACACCTAAACGAATTTTACCTTCAATATAACCTAAACCGTTATAATTAGCAGAACCACTCGTTTTAATTAGTGAATCACAAATGGAAATTACGTCATATACGGGTATTGCATACCCCATACCTTCAACGGTATCACCTGTTGATTTTGCATTAACTATGCCAATTAAATATCCTTCAGCATCAAATAGGGCACCACCTGAGTTTCCGCTGTTAACGGCAGCATCAGTTTGAAGAAGTGTCATATTTACACCATCCATATTGATGGTTTTAGAGATTCCACTAATATGTCCAACTGTAACGCTAATGCCTGCACCAAGTGGGTTACCTATAGCGATTGCTTGCTCAGCAAGTTTAATTTTAGCCTCATCCGTGTTTCTTAACTCAACGTAGTTATAATTACTACCACTAATTTTAAGCACTGCAAGGTCGCTATCGTCATCCATTCCTATTAAAGTTGCATTTAACTTTACGTCGTTTGATGAATCTAAATCTCCATCATTAATTGTTACTTCTATTTTACTTGCACCATCAATAACGTGACAACAAGTAACAACCATTGATGCGTCTTCACCACTTATTTTACCATAAATAACACCTGCGCCTGCGCCTACGTTAGTATTAATAATAACAACGGAAGTTTGAATTTCTGCCACAACCTCAGTTAAAGAAGTTGCAGTATTAGATGGCGTACCTACTTGAGTTGTAACATCGTAACTATTACCAACGTTGTCTGTGGGAATATTAGTTTCTCCGTTTGAAGAAGAAATTTTGTCTTCACTTTCAACTTCATCAAGTGGCTCAACAGTAAAACAGCCAACTAAAGTAAAAGCACAAGAGATAATTAACACGATTACTAATATTATTGGAAAAATTTTAACTTTATTTTTCATAAATTCACCTATAACATTTTTCATACTATTATAGTATAACCCATTTGTGTACTTTTTGTGAAATAATATGATAAATATTTTGATTATTTCTTACTAACGCTATTTTACTACATTTTTATTTATTAAAAGTTAAAATCCTTTATCGTTTGGAAGATATAATCTAAAAAAAGAGGGTTTTATGCTTACACATGATTTAAAAAATAGAACGTTAACAATGTCATTAGAAGGTGAAATAGACCATTCAAGCGCGCCTAAATTTAGAATAAGTGCAGATAATATTATAGGAAAGGGTGGTTTTGATTGCTTTGTTTTTGATTTAAGTAATATTACGTTTATGGACTCGACGGCAATAGGTCTACTTTTAGGGAGATACAAACTATTAAAGGAATTAAGTGTCCCCGTTTATTTTAAAAATCCGTCAAGAGAGGCTGACAAAGTATTAAAAGTTAGTGGCCTTTACACAATAATTAAGAGAATATGAGGCAAAAATGGATATTTTAAACGTTAGAGTAAATTCGTTAAGTGAAAATGAAAGTTTTTTAAGAAGTACCATAGGTGCTTACTGCGTGCGAAGAAATCCTTCAATTGAAACCATCTCGGACGTTAAAACGGCTGTTAGTGAGGCCGTTACTAATGCAATCGTACACGGTTATGATTCAAAAAAAGACGGATACATAGACGTTACCGCTAAAATTGAAAATGATATTCTCTTCGTTACTATAGTTGATTACGGCAAGGGAATTGCTGACGTAAACAAAGCACTTGAAGATTTTTATACAAGCAAGCAAGATGAAGAAAGAAGTGGGCTTGGTTTTACCATAATGAGCAGTTTTATGGATACTTTAGAAGTGAAAAGTGTCTTAGGAGAAGGCACTTCAGTTATGATGAGCAAAAAATTAGCGTAAAATGTTAGGTCAAGAAGAAACGTTAAATTTAATACGCCTTGCCAAAATGAGTGACGATAAGGCAAAAGAAACGCTAATAACTGAGAATATGCCCTTAATTAAGAGCATTGTTAGAAGATATAAAAATAAACTCGTTGACTACGAGGACCTTATTTCACTCGGCACTTTGGGATTAGTTAAAGCAATTAACAATTTTAACGTTGAATACGGCGTTAAATTTTCCACCTATGCAGTGCCTATGATTGCTGGGGAAATAAAAAGATTTATAAGAGATGATGGTGCAATTAAGGTAAGTCGGTCAACAAAATCACAAGCGCTTGAAATCAATAAGTTTATAGATGAATATCGTACTCTTCATAACGAAACACCTTCAATTGATGAAATTGCAACAGCATTTAATATTGAAAGTACTGAAGTCGTATTCATACTTGACTCAACGAGATATCCACTTTCAATATATTCAGAGACGGAAGAAGATGGCTTAACTCTTGAAGATAAAATTTCGGATGCAAGTAACGAAGATGATTTAATCAATAATATCGTTTTAAAGGATTTGATAACTTCTCTATCTGAAAGGGATAAAAAAATTATAATTTTAAGGTATTTTCGTGATAAAACGCAAAGCGAAGTAGCAAAAGAATTAGGTGTTTCTCAAGTTCAAATTTCAAGATTAGAATCTAAAATACTTGAAAAAATGAGAAAAGAACTAAATGGATAAAGTTTAGGTATATTAATATTAAATTTGACAAAAATTCCCTTAGTAGGGGATTTTTTAATGCGTAAAGAAATTGAACTTAAGGAAGAAACATATTCTCCCATAGTAGAAAAAAGTGAGGTTGAGTACGATGAACGAGCCTAACAAATCTTATTTAAATTTAGTTAAAGAAAAAATGCCAAAAACGGCACATTTCAAAACCTGCCTTAGAGCATTTTTAGTCGGTGGATTTATTTGTTGTATCGGTGAAGGACTAAAAGATTTATATACACGTTTGTTTGAAAATTTAATTGAAGATGAAGTATCTACTTTAGTAACTCTTACCTTAATTACCATAACCGTAATATTAACAGGTTTAGGTATTTATGACAAAATCGGTGCGTTTGCAGGAGCGGGGTCAATTATTCCTATTACAGGTTTCGCTAATAGTGTTGCAAGTCCTGCTATTGAGCACAAAAGAGAAGGGGTCGTTTTAGGCCTATGCTCAAATATGTTTACGGTAGCAGGCCCGGTAATTGTGTTTGGAATTAGTTCTTCTATCGTAGTTGGGATAATCGTTTTAATTTTTAAAGGAGCATTCGTATGAAAAACAACACTATCATTTTTAATGAAGATATATTAATTGAAGATACGGCCACTATAGTTGGTCCTAAAGAATTTGAAGGACCACTTGGGAAATATTTTGATAAACACACAAAAGACGATCTTCTTGGACAAAAAAGTTACGAACAAGCCGAAACTAAACTTCACGTTTCAACTATAAGACACCTACTAAATAAAGCAAAATTAAATGAAAAAGACGTTGATCTTTGTATAATGGGAGATTTGCTTGATGAAATTTCAGGCTGTAATTTTACAATGAGAGAATTTCCTATTCCGTATATTGGTGTTTATAATGCTTGTGCAACTTTTGGAGAAGCATTGATTCTTGGCAGTTTGGCATTAGAAAGCAACCTTATAAATAGGGTTATATGCTCAACTTCAAGTCATTTTTCAACTGCAGAACGTCAATTTAGATTTCCACTTGAATTAGGAAATCAACGTACTCCACTTTCACAGTGGACGGTTACGGGGGTAGGTGCAACTATGCTTAACAAAATTAAAGGTAGTGTCAAAATTGAGTCTGCAACGATAGGAAGGGTGGTTGATTACGGCATTACAGATGCAAACGATATGGGCGCGGCAATGGCGCCTGCTGCAAGGGATACTATTTTAAATCACTTAGAAGGTACGGGAAGAGACGTTGACTATTATGATCTTATACTAACGGGTGATTTGGGAGAAGCAGGTCATAATTTACTTAAAATTCTAATGAAGGAAAGGGGTATAACACTTCTCGAAAATTATTCTGATACGGGAATTATGGTATATAATCGTGTGGGTCAAGACGTTTGTCAAGGTGGTAGCGGAGCGGGTTGCTCAAGTAGTGTTTTTAATAGTTTCGTATACAAAAAGTTATTGTGTGGTGAACTCAAAAGAGTACTTTTAATACCTACGGGTGCTTTAGTATCTAAAACATCTAATTTACAAGGCGAAAGTATTCCCGGCATTGCACACGCAGTTAGTTTTGAAAGGATATAGCGCATGATAGTTGATTATTTAAAGGTATTTTTAGTTGGAGGCACAATTTGCCTTATTGGACAAATTTTAATAAATACTACGAAAATGACTTCTTCAAGAATTCTTGTAGGTTTCTTACTTTCTGGTGTTATTCTTGAAACTGTCGGTGTTTATAAGTACGTTAAAGAATTCGGTGGCGCAGGAGCAACCGTGCCTATAGTTGGCTTTGGCTCTAATCTTGCAAAAGGAGCCATAGAGGGTACGTTAAAAGACGGAATTTTAGGTGCAATAAGCGGGGGAATGGAAGCAGTTGCCGGTGGCATAGCAGGGGTTATTTTCTTGAGTTTTATCGTTGGGCTAATTTCTACTTCTAAAACAAAATAACGATATTGACATTATTAACTTTTAAGTTTATAATGTACTTATGCAAGAATTAACCAATGGCATTGAAGCAATAATTATACTTTCTCCCTCTAACTTGTTTTACTTCACAAAGTACAGCAACGCAGATGCTGCCGTACTTTTAACTGCTGAAAAGAAATACTATATTTGTGATAAAAGGACAAGTGAAGAAGCCGGCGAATTATTAAAAGATTTTGAGATAGTTGATAGCAAAAATCTCTCTTACGTTAAAGCAACAAGAAACTTGATTAAAAAATTAGGTATTAAGAAACTTGGTTACGAAGACAAGCAAATTACTCATGCAGACTATCTTGAACTCGTTGGCAGAAGATTAAGTAAACCATTTACTCTAAAACCATGCTGGAAATATATTTCCAATCTTAGAGCAATCAAAACGCAAGAAGAATTGCAACTTATTAGAAAAGCACAAGCGATTACTGACAAAGTATTCGTTGATACTTTGAACTACATTAGCCCCGGAATGACTGAACTTGAAGTTGCATCTTACATGAATTCTAAGATTTATGCTTACGGTGGCGAACTTGCTTTTGAACCTATCGTTGCATTCGGAAAGAATACTTCAAAACCACACGCCCACCCAGGAAACACAACTTTACAAAAAAACGACGTTGTTACATTGGATTTTGGTGCTAAATTTAAGGGATACTGTTCGGATATGACAAGATCATTTGCCGTAGGAACTCCACCAGAAGGATATAAAGAACTTTATAATGCCGTTCTTGAGGCACAAACCACTGCAATAAATACGCTTAAAGCAGGTATTACTGGAAAAGACGGCGATGCTATTGCAAGAAAAAAATTGACCGATAGGGGTTATGGAGAATATTTTACCCATTCTCTCGGTCATAGTTTAGGCGTAGATATCCACGAAAGTCCTAACCTTAGCCCTCGTTATGAAGGAATTATCCCTGAAGGAGCAGTCTTAAGTGTGGAACCAGGGGCATATTTAGAGGGAAAATACGGCGTTAGAATAGAAGATATAGTAGTTTTCCAAAAAAGTAGGGTTGATAACTTGACAAAATCTTCAAAACATTTAATAATATTAGAGTACTAATACGGAGGTATATTTTACATATGGCAAATAAATTAGCAGGCGATCTCAGAAAAGGCGATACTTTTGAAATGGACAATACCGTTCAAGTTGTTGTTGACTTCCAACACGTTAAACCCGGTAAGGGCGCAGCATTCGTTCGCGTTAAGATGCGTAACGTTATGACCGGCAGTGTTCTTGAAAAGACCTTTAACCCAAGTGAAAAGTTTGATCTTGCATACATTGAACGTAAGAAGATGAGTTATAGTTACTCAGATGGTGATGGTCTATATTACTTCATGGACAACGAAACTTACGATATGATTCCTATGAACGAAAATCTTGTTGAAGACGCTCTTAAGTTCATCAAGGAAGGTTCAATGGTTGACGTAGCATTCTACAAAGATTCACCATTCAGCGTAGAACCTGAAAACTTCGTAGTTCTTCAAGTTACCGAATGTGAACCCGCTATCCCCGGTGCTACCGCACAACCTGGTTCAAAGCAAGCAACTATTGAAACCGGCTACGTAATTCAAGTTCCTCTCTTCATTGAAGAAGGCGAAATGATCAGAATTGACACCCGTACCGGCGAATATATGTCACGCGCTAACTAATTTCAATTATAAAAACTTAGACGGAAGCAAGTCTTCCGTCTTTTTTTACGTTCTTTTACGTATGATAGAATATGTTGAAGGAACTTCTACCTATTAATATTTATAATATTTTGACTGACTACGTCAACTTAAGTACTATTTGTGAGTTAAGAATTCGAGTTGATAAAAACCTTTCACTCAAAACTTACGAACGAAAATTTATCGTTGACTACCAACCAACGAAAAACGACCTTGAGTATATTATACAAATTGCAAGTCGTCATTCCCTGTACGCCTATGAAGACGATATAAAAAAGGGGTTTATTAGATACAAAGGTATACGTATCGGTTTAATAGGCGAAGGAGTAACTAACGACATGCGTTTGCTCACAATTAAAAATTTTACTACACTTGTAATTCGTTTACCACATCAAATAGTGGGAATTGCTGATAGATTTAATCTTTTAAAAGATGACTTTCAAAACACGTTGGTTATTTCTCCACCATACGGCGGAAAAACCACCTTAATTAGAGATATTGCAAGAATATTAAGTTATCATTACGACACTTTAATAATAGATGAAAGGGAAGAAATTTGGTCTAATTCTTTTGATTTTGGCCCTAACGTTGAAGTGTTTACGGGTTGCCCTAAAGAAATGATTGTAGAGGGGATAATTCGCTCCACAAGCCCTCAAATAATCGTACTTGATGAACTATTCCAAAAGAGTGATTTGAGCGTTTTAGGGGAAATAAAAAGGTGTGGCATAGGAATAGTTGCAAGTGTACACGGAAATGGAATTGATGAATCAAAGAAATTTTCGCCGGAGTTACTAAGTTATTTCAATTTAATAATTACTTTAAGTAATAAGCCCAAAGTAGGAAGCATAAAATCGGTTATAAGGTTGTAATGATAAAACTTATCCTTTGCATCGTTTTAATATCTTTAATTGCATACGTAGGTTATGGCATAGAAAGGTTTTATAGGATAAGATATTTAGTTGCAAAAGAGTATAACGAGTTCTTAACGTTCGTTCAAAGAGAAACTTGTTTCTTGAAAACGACAATTCTTGAGATGATTGAAAAATATAACTTTACTTCAAAAGAGTTAAAACAGTTATTAGTCTCAACGATTGACAATTCTTTTTTAGAGATTGATAAAAAATTAGATGATAAACTTGTTTTTGAAGTAAAGTCATTTCTAAAAGAATTCTGTACTTGTGATTATAGTAACGTTAAGTCAATTTTACTAAACGCAAACGAAAAAAGCAAAATTTTATTAAATAGTGCGGAAAATGAAAAAATTCAAAAGGGGGAGCTTGGTAGAAAACTAACAATTTTAGTTGGTATTGGGCTATTGATAGTTCTTATATGAATGGTATTGAAACTATTATAAAAATAGCAGGAGTAGGTATTCTTGCTGCAGTAATTAATAGTATTTTAGAAAAAAGCGATAAAAGAGAGTTAGCAACTTTCGTTACCTTAACTGCTTTAGTTGTTGTTCTTATAATGGTAATTAGTTTAGTTAGCGATCTACTTGGCACCGTTCAGCAATTATTCAATCTTTATTGATGTCAATAATTAAAATAGTCGGTGTTGCCATCTTAGGTTTAATCATTTCAGGCATCTTAAAGGATATTAAGCCTTCGCTTGCGGTCTTTTCTGGTCTTGTTACAGGTCTTGTAATATTAGTTTCTTTGCTTGATGAATTCACTGCTTTAATAACCGAATTCAAGCGATTAAGTTCTTTAGCAAATCTTGATAGCGCATTGATTGGTACTATAATTAAAATTATCGGCATAGGGTACGTTGCTGAATTTACAGCAAGCATAACCGACGACTACGGCTTTCCGAGTATCGGCAAAAAGGTTTTATTTGGCGCTAAAATTACTATAGTATTATTAGCACTCCCGATAGTTGGGGGTATTATAGAGTCAATCATAACTTTAATTTCGTGAAAAAGTTCGTTTTGATTTTTTTGTTTTTATCATCTTTTATTCTATTTTCCGTAGCACCCGTTACGGAAATTGCTTATGCAAAGGAACAAGTTGAAGATGACCTTGAAAAAGAAATTCAATCAAATATCGATGGTTTAATAGGAAATGAACTTGAAAGTTATTTTAATGAATTAAACAATGGTAATTTCTCCCTTTCCTTAAAAGATTTAATTAAAAGCATAATCAACGGGTCGTTTGAAATTAATTTATCCAACGTTGCTGAATATCTATTTAAATCTTTTAAATTAAATATTAAAAATTCAATGGCGTCAATACTTTCAATACTTGCGCTCTCTCTAATCAGCGCGCTTTCTTCATCAATCACTTCAGGTTTTAAAAAGGAAGGGACTAAAGAAATTATACACCTTGCCATTTATGGTGCAATTATTTGCACTCTCACCATTACTATTGGGGACGTTGTAAAAGGGGTTGTTAAATCTCTAAATCAAATTGCTACGCTGTTTGATCTTTCTTTCCCCATAATACTAACTATTTTGACTACACTTGGTGGCTCTTTAAGTTTAAACTCTTTTAGCACGATAACAATCGCTTATTCTCAAATTTTATTAAAAATTATACTAAACGTCATTTTGCCACTATTTTTTTCAATTATTATATTTACATTCGTAGGACATCTTTCAGATACGGTAAAATTAGAAAAGTTGAAAAATAGTTTCAAGTCAATGGCTAATTGGATTTTGGGTATTATTTTTTCCATTCTTACTTCATTAGTTACTATGCAAGGAATCGTAGGGGCAAGTATTGATAATCTTTCTATTAAATCTATTAAATTTGCTCTTTCAAGTTATATACCCATTTTAGGTGGCTATTTGACTGAAGGCTTTGATATAGTACTTGCAAGTATGGTTATTATCAAGAATGCCTTTGGTTTTGCATTATTCTTGACCTTGTTAGGCGTTATAATCGCGCCCTTAATTAAAATTATCTTTTTATCCCTATCCTTAAAGTTGGTTGCAGGTTTTGTTGAATCAGTGGGCGAGTCAAAGGTATCGTCTTTATTATACGATTTATCAACCAACTTCAATATCTTGCTTGCAATACTTGGGGGCACTTGCTTTTTAATTTTCGTATTAATGATTTTAGTTATTGGCGTATTTAACGGAGGAATGGTATGAGCGAGTGGATATTGAGTATAGTAGGAAGTATCGTTTTAAGCACCTTAATTGACGTTATATTAACGGACGGAGAAACGAAAAAGTACGTTAAAGGAATTTGCTCATTGATCGTATTCTCAATTATTTTAGCACCTCTGCCAAACATTATTTCTAACCATTCTTACGTGGGCATTGAATTTGAAAACAACTCAACTGAAACAAGTGTAAACGTTGATTTTTTATATGATTTTGAAAGAAAAAGAGCAGAATCAATTAAAAACTTATGTGTAGTTGAATTGAAAGAAAAGGGGATAGAAAAAGTTGAAATAGTACCCGTTATTTCATACCTAAATAATAGTGTGGAAATTACTGAAATACAAGTCAACGCCATCAATTTAGTCATAACTACCGATTTGGATAATATAGATATTATCAGTGAAACTATTATAGACGTTGTGTCGAAATCTTTCTCCGTTTCAACTAATTGTGTTAAGGTGTTAAATTTATATGCAAAAACTTAAAGAATGGTGGCTAAAGTTAAAATCCATAAAAAATTTTGAAATTATTATTGCTTTAATCATAATTGCTATAGCGCTGTT
>JAZQVF010000013.1:0-2446 GCA_045631675.1 Candidatus Stercoripulliclostridium sp. | reverse complement strand
AAAGCCCTTTGCTTTAAGTTCTCTAACCATAGGTGCGCCTTCCTTATAGTAAAGTTCCATACCAACTTTAAGGTAAGGCTTTTGGTCGCCTAATTTTTCCAAAAAGGCATAAAGTTCTTCTTTAGAAGAAAAGTCACAAGCAATAATTACGTCTTTACACATTGTGGGACCTCCCGATTATATCTTTTAAGTTTTTAATTCCATATTTTTCCATAGCCTTAGGTAGATTGTCTACTATCTCCTTTGAGCCGTAGGGATTGATGAGATTATATGAGCCTACCATAACTGCATTTGCTCCTGCATACATCATCTCTATTACGTCTTCTGCACTGCTTATACCACCCATACCGATTATGGGAAGGTTTGTCTTTTCCCTTACCTTGTAAACCATATTAATGGCAACGGGGAATACCCCTGGTCCACTATATCCACCACTCTTTACGGATATAATAGGCTTTGCAGTTTGAAGATTTATTCTCATACCAACAAGGGTGTTTATTAAACTCAAACCGTCTGCTCCACCATTTTCAGCGGCCTTAGCAAGCACGGTTACGTCAGTAACGTTTGGAGAAAGTTTTACGATGATTGGTTTTGTGGAAACTTTCTTTATTTCCTTAACAAGGCTTTCAACGGTTTCAGGATTTGTGCCAAAAGCCATACCACCACCTTTAACGTTAGGGCAACTTATGTTTAACTCAACTGCAAATACCTTTTCAACGTCGTTAAACTTTCTAACCGTTTCAATATACTCGTTAAAACTATGCCCACCTACGTTGGCAATTACAGGCTTAGAGTACACCTTACTTAATTTTGGTATTTCTTCCGTTATAACCTTGTCAACACCTGGGTTTTGAAGTCCTATTGCATTAATAAGACCTCCGGGACATTCTGCTATTCTTGGAAGTGGATTTCCGTACCTCGCTTCTAAGGTAGTACCCTTCAAACTCATTGAGCCAAGGCAGTTGACGTCATAGTATTCACTAAACTCGTAACCAAAGCCAAAAGTACCGCTTGCAGGTATTACAGGGTTTGACAAAGTTACGCCAAAAAGTTCAACTTGGGTATCTAAAACTTTATTTTCGGTTATCATAACTCCACCTCATCTGCATCAAAAACAGGACCTTCCTTACATACTCTTGCATAGCCACCTTGCTTTAATTTTACCGAGCAACCCATACAAGCGCCAAAGCCACAACCCATTCTTGCTTCCAAACTTACTTCACCTTTAGGTGAGTGTAAAGAGAGAAATTTCATCATAACCATTGGTCCGCAGGAATAGTAGTAATCCCACTCTTTTCCAAGTTCTTTTACGCAAGAAACGGGATTGCCGTGGAATCCTTTGGAGCCGTCGTCGGTTGCAATTACAAGGTCTGCAATTTCACTCAACTCACGCTCTAAAATAACTTCTTCTTTACTTCTAAAGCCTGCTACGAAAGTGGGGCGAACGCCTTCTTTTGCGTAGCACTTTGCAAGATAGTACAAGGGTGCAATTCCTATACCACCACTAACGAGAAGGGGCTTTTTTGCTCTTTTCATTCTAAAGCCGTTGCCAAGGTTATATATAACCTTTAACTTGTCCCCTACCTTAACTTCGGTCATCTTGTCGGTGCCGTTTCCTACCACTTTATAGAATATGGTCAACTCACCGTCCTCGTAGTTACCTACGCCGAAAGGACGATTGAGATAAAAACCGGGTACGGTTACTTCTACGAAGGAACCGGGGGCGCAGTAATCTGCCCCCACGAAACGCATTTCATAAATTCCACCTGCAAGTGGTCTATTTAGGCTTACGGTTAGTTCCTTTTGAATCATATAGTGGATACTCCCATAGTGTTTTCTTCAAGTACGTCAAGAAGTACTCTTACGGTATCAAGTGAAGTAAATACGGGTACGTTGTTGTCAATAGCCGTTCTTCTAATGATTTGTCCGTCTTGTTGTCCTTGCGTTCCTTCGGTTATGGTGTTTACTACGTAAGTTACGTAACCTTTTCTTAGACTTTCAAGAATTTCTTCGCTACCTTGAGAGAGTTTTTTGCGTACTCTCGTGCGAATTCCGTGTTCTTTTAGATACTTAGCAGTTCCTTCGGTTGCTTCAATATTAAAGCCCATTTCATAGAAACGCTTAATGAGTGGTAGTGCTTGCTCCTTGTTTGCATTTCCTATGGTTGCAAGTACGGTGCCGTAGTTGGAAACTCTAAGACCACTTGCTTTAAGTGATTTATAAAGCGCTCTATTCAAACTCTTATCATAACCGATTGCTTCACCCGTTGACTTCATTTCAGGACTTAGTACTGCATCAAGTCCCGTTAGTTTACTGTATGAGAAGGTAGGTGTCTTAACAAACCATCTGTCCTTCTTGGGGAATACGCCTTGATAACCTTGCTCTTCAAGTGATACGCCAAGCATAACCTTGGTTGCGATGTCTGCAATAGGTGCGCCCGTGGTCT
>JAZQVF010000012.1:0-2600 GCA_045631675.1 Candidatus Stercoripulliclostridium sp. | reverse complement strand
CGGTCTTAATTGCTATTCTTGCCCAGGGGCTGCTATGGCTTGCCCTTTAGGCGCACTTCAAAATTCCCTCATTGCATCCGACAAAAGAGCGCCCTATTATATGATAGGTATAATTCTTCTTTACGGACTACTTTTTGGAAGGTGGATTTGTGGTTTCCTTTGCCCCTTTGGTCTTATTCAAGACTTAGTTTATAAAATTAAATCTCCAAAAATTGGCAAGAGCAACGTTACTCGTGCTTTAAGTGGCCTAAAATACGTAATATTACTCGTTTTCGTAGTAATTATTCCACTTATGTTCATTGTAGAAGACGGCATTATTCCCGCATTCTGCAAGTATATTTGCCCGGCAGGTACTTTAGGTGGCGCTATAGGACTACTTTCCAACCCCGCTAACGTTGAACTTCTTTCTATGCTCGGTGGATTATTCACTTGGAAATTCGTAGTGCTTGCAGTAGTGCTTGTATTTAGCGTATTCTCCTACCGTTTCTTCTGCCGTTTTATTTGTCCTTTAGGCGCACTTTACGGCTTATTTAACAAAATAAGTTTCGTTGGTGTAACCTACAACAAGGATACTTGTATTGACTGTGGAAAGTGTGTTAGCCATTGTAAAATGGATATTAAAAAGGTTGGGGATAGAGAATGTATTAACTGTGGCTCTTGTATTCCCGTATGTCCTACCAAGGCTATCAGTTGGAAAGGTGGAAAATTTAAACTTCACGCAAATGAAATTGAACCTACCGTAAACGTTCAAGCAAATGAGGAGGTAAACGATGACTAAGCAAGTTAAACAAATTCTAACGGCAGTAATTGTGGTTTTAATGCTTGCAGTCCTTGCTTGCACACTCGTTTACTTTAACGTAATAGATAAAATTCCCGTAGACGATTTTGAAGAAGACGATGGTAACACCACCCCTGCTCCCTCTAATCCCGACAATCCCACGCTACCCCCTGTTGGCAATAAGGTTGGTAACCTATGCCGTACCTACGATATGAGAAACGTATTTGGAGATGGTACGACCAATATTGAAGACCTTCGTGGCGAAGTAGTCGTAATTAACTTCTGGGGTACTTGGTGTGGACCTTGTAAAGCCGAACTTCCCTATTTTGACCAATTAGCAACGGAGTTTGAAGGTCAAGTTAAGGTTATTGCCGTACACACTTCTTTGACTGCAAACGAAGCACAAGATTATTTAACCACCCACTATCCAAACACCAAAATGCTTACCACGTTTGACGATGAAAACCCCACTACTAACATTGATAAATACTATCGTCAACTTGGTGGATATGATACCTATCCTATGACCGTTATAGTAGATAAAAACGGTGTTATCACCCACAAAATAGTTAAATCTATACATGGTTACGATGAACTAAAAGGCTATGCACTTGAGGCATTAGCGGAATAAAAATTATAAAACCCAAAAGAAAAACCTCTCCGTTTGGAGAGGTTTTATTTTGTTGGAAACTATTATGCAATAGTTACGGTGAAGGTTACTGCTTCTGCTTGGAACATTTCATTCATCGCAATTATGGTAATAGTATCGCCTACTTCAAGGGTAATAGGACCTTCGTAGTCGCCTGAAACGAAACCTTGTTCTACTTGAATCCAAGCGTTTGCACCGGGAACGATGGTGATGGTGCAAGTTTCAGTTGCAGTGAAGGTATAGAAGTAGTTTTGGATTCCGGGGTCTGCCATAGAGGTACCGGGTACAAAGTTGGGGGTGGTAATTTCGCCTGCTACGAGTTCAAAGGGGAATTGTTGACTGCCGTCTGCTGCGGGGGCTTCTTCTTCGCCACTGCTCATATCTGGTACGTAACCTTCCTTACACTTAAGGGTTAGAGTTGCGTCTTCGGTTGAAGAAACTGCAATGATTACGTGGCTACCGATAGGTGCAGCAAACCAAGTTGCGTTCTTGGTTGCATCAAAGGTTGCAATGTCAAATGAATCAAAGTCAATTATGCCGTCGTCATCAATATCTTTGTAAATCTTAAGATCTACGTTGCCCATTACGTATGCAAAATATTCAGGAGGTCTTACAGCGTTAACGTAACCAAAGAAGTCGTAGTAAAGGGTTTGACCTGCAGTGAGGGTAACGTCAATTTCAGTAGGCATACCTTGAATGCCTTCGTTATGCCATAGATATGGAGCGTTTTGAGAGCCGTCACGGATGAGTTCAAATACGTATGCAGCAGTGTAAACTCCTTCGGTCGTATCTTCTTCTTCGTTATACATCCATTCAAAGGTAAAGTATACTTCTTCTTCACGTGCAGTATAGCCTGCAGGAACGTTAGTTTCACTAACGGTTGCGCTTATACTATAGATAGGATATTCTTGAACGTTAGTAAAGGTTGCCTTTCCGTTAACACTATTTGCACTTGCAACAACATCGCCGTAGTAAACAAGGTCTACTGAAACACCGTCTGCATAGTCGCCTTCTTTAGTTACGGTTACCATGTATTTAGCCATCTTTACTTCGTAATTTACGTTAATAGATACGTTTCCTTCGCCTATTACCATAAAGTTTGCGATACCCCATTCATCCATTGCAACGCTATTCTTTTCTTCGCCGTCAATAATAAACTTAACGTCATCGGTA
>JAZQVF010000011.1:0-4051 GCA_045631675.1 Candidatus Stercoripulliclostridium sp. | reverse complement strand
TCTTGAAACACTTTATTTTATGTGTTATGCTAAATATAGAAAAACATAAGGAGATATATTATGACGAACAAAGTTAAGAGTGGACTTGGTGCCAAAACTTGGGTGGTAATTTGGGTTGCCGGTCTTGCAGGTCAACTTGCTTGGAATATTGAAAACCAATGGTTTAACACCTTCGTTTATGGAAGAATTGGTGCAGTACCGTGGATTATTACCGCTATGGTTGCAGTTAGCGCAATCGTAACAACCTTCTCAACGTTCCTTTCCGGCACTTGGAGTGATAGAATGGGAAGAAGAAAGCCCTTTATCGTTTGGGGATATATCTTTTGGGGTATATTTACCATAGTGTTTGGTCTCGTTGACCTGTTTGCAACGGGCTCTCTTGCAGGAAATGTCGTGGCGCTTGGCGTTATGGTTATCGTGGCGGATGCATTGATGTCTTTCTTCGGCTCACTCGGTAACGATGCAGGCTTTAATCCACACCTTACCGATATAACAACTCCTGAAAATAGAGGTCCGCTGGGTGCAGTTATCGCAGTACAACCCGTTATTGCAACCATCGTTGGTACTCTTATCGGTGGTATCATAATTGAAGCAGTCGGCTACTTTGCATTCTTCCTAATTATGGGGGCATTCGTAATTTTGGTCGGCTTATATTGTATGTGGGCTGTAAAAGATAGTCCTATGCTTACACCTAACGTAGATGAAAAAGGTTTTTGGCATCAATTTGCACAAGCATTTAACTTCAAACTCCTATGGAAGAATAAACTGCTACTCATAGTATTTAGCATCTTTGCAATGTTCTTCATAAGTTTCAACATCTACTTCCCCTATATGACCATCTATTTCATTCATTCCTTAGGATACGACACCGGTATTGCAGGGGTATGGCTTGGTATAGGTCTCGTTATAGCAATTCCCTTTACCCTTTTAGCAGGTAAGTTTATTAACAAGCAAAAGTTCGTTCCCGTACTTATCGTTGCTCTACTTATGAACGTAGTAGGTCTTGGCATAATTGCTATAACCGGTGCGCTAAGTGGTACGGGTGCCGCTATGACGGCAGTGGTAATTCTTGGAACAATCTTCGTTGGTGGTGGATATATGTGCATCTATCAAGCACTAATGATTTGGTGTAAAAACCTATATCCGGAAAGTCAACGCGGACAACTTGAAGGCGTAAGACTTGTTTTCTACGTGCTCGTTCCTATGATTTCCGGTCCCGTTATCGCAGAGCCTATCGTTGAAAACCTTGGAATATACATTGAACAAATGGAACAAAACGGCGCAATTCAACCGGGATACACTCCATCGTGGCACCTGTTTATAATTGCAGCAGCCGTTGCACTTTTAACGCTAATTCCCATAATTGGGGCCTGGTACTATCAAAAGAAGCACCCCGAAACGCTATATATAACTTCTAACGCAACCGAAGAAGTCGCGGAAGGTTAAGATTAAAACGTGTAGCATAAGCAAAAAATTAAACAAAAGCGCACTGCCTTTTAAAATACGGCAAGTGCGCTTAGTTTTTATAAAACTGCACCTAAACTCAAAATTGGTCTTTTCAAACGGCAATTTTTAGTATATAATATATTGGCTATAAGCCAATAACTTTTGGAGTTACCATTATGAGAATGTACGACTTAATCAAGAAAAAGCGTGATGGCGAAGCCTTGAGTGAAGAAGAAATCAAGTTTTTTATTGACGGCTACGTGAAGGGTGAAATTCCCGACTATCAAGCCTCTGCTTTTTTGATGGCAGTATACTTTAAGGGTATGAATATGGAAGAAACGAGAGCGCTCACTTTTGCAGTGCGTGATAGTGGCGCAACCCTTGATTTTTCCAACATTTCAGGACTTCGCGTAGATAAACACTCAACGGGTGGCGTGGGAGATAAAACCAGTTTGGTAGTTACCCCCATCGTAGCATCGCTTGGTGTAAAGGTTGCAAAAATGAGTGGCCGTGGACTTGGGCATACCGGTGGCACTATTGATAAACTGGAATCCATTCCCGGTTTCAAAACCGACCTAACGGAAGAAGAATTTATATCTATCGTAAACGAAGTTGGTATTGCAATAGTAGGTCAATCAAAAGAACTTGCTCCTGCAGATAAAAAACTTTATGCACTCCGTGACGTAACTGCAACGGTAGACTGCTTGCCACTCATAGTTTCAAGCATTATGGGTAAAAAACTTGCAGCAGACGACGACTGCATCGTGCTTGACGTAAAAACGGGCAGTGGTGCTTTTGCAAAGACCGTTGAAGAAAGCGTTACCCTTGCAAAGGCAATGGTAGATATCGGGAAGCCTGCTGGCAAAAAGATGCTTGCTCTCATTACCGATATGGATAGACCACTTGGGGCTAACGTAGGAAACTCTCTTGAAGTTATTGAAGCCATTGAAACGCTAAAGGGAAAGGGCCCTGAGGACTTTACGGAAGTTTGCATAATTCTTGCAACGAATATGCTCTATCTTGCAGAAAAAGGTAGCATGGAAGAATGCGAAAAAATGGTAAAGAAATCCATTGAAGACGGCTCTGCTCTTGAAACGCTTGCTAAGATGGTGGAAGCGCAAGGGGGAGATAAGAGTGTTATCTACAACCCCGACCGATTCAAGAAGGCTCCCTATAAAAAGGATATTAAGGCGGAAAAGAGTGGATATATCTACTCCGTAGATACCGAGGGATACGGCATAGCGTCCTTAATGCTTGGTGCCGGAAGAAACACTAAGGAAGAAGAAATAGACCATTCAGCAGGCTTGACCATTCTTAAAAAGACGGGCGACAAGGTGGAAAAGGGCGAAGTAATAGCCGTGGCTTATACTTCGGAAGAGTGGCGTTTTGAAAACGCAATTAGAAGATTTAACGAATCAACCATAATTAAAGACAAGCAACCCGAGGCAAGACCTCTCGTGTTTGAAAGGGTGGAATAATGGCAAAATTATACTTTAAATTTGGAGCAATGGGATGCTCTAAAACGGCACAAGCATTAATTACAAAGTTTAACTATGAAGAGCGTGGAATGAAGGTACTTTTAATAAAGCCATCGGTTGACAATCGCGACGGTGCAACAATCGTACGCTCGCGTATTGGTTTAGAGGCAGAAGCCATTACGGTACCATCCGACCTTAATCTTTACGATTTATACTTAAAAGAATATCGTGATTCAAACGTTATTATCGTTGACGAGTGCCAATTCTTACACCCCGACCAAGTGGATCAACTTAGTCAAGTTGTAATGGACTACGACGTACCCGTGCTGTGTTTTGGACTTTCCACCGATTTTCTTACACACCTATTCCCAGGTAGCCGTAGGCTATTTGAAATAGCAGACTCTATTCAAGAAATAAAGTCCGTTTGCAAGTGTGGTAGTAAGGCTACCGTAAACGCTCGCCTTGACGACGATGGCAACGTAGTGTTTAGTGGAGATCAAGTATGTATAGGTGGAAACGAAAGATACGTTGCAATGTGCAAAAAGTGCTGGTTAAAGGCAAAGAGAGAGCAAGAGGCAAAGGGTATACGCACCTAAAAGAAGGAATACTAAAGATATGGAAAGACTTATAATTGGTTTTTGTGGTGGTACGGGAAGTGGTAAAACAACCTTAGCACAAAGGGTTATTAAGGAAGTAGGGGGAGACGCCGTACTTCTTAGTATGGACTGCTACTATTCCGACAACAAGGATATGCCCTTTGAAGAAAGGGTAAAGATAAATTACGACCACCCTAATGCGTTTGATACCGACCTACTCATTTCCCACTTAAAGGATTTGAAAGCAGGCAAGAGCATCGTGCATCCTACCTATGATTTTGCAAAGCACCTTAGGGGCGAAGAGTGGGTAAAGTTAGATAGCGCAAAGGTAATACTCGTTGAAGGTATACTCCTTTTTGAAAACAAAGAACTTGTGGATATGATGGACATCAAGATTTTCGTTGATACCGATGCCGACGTGCGTATACTTCGTAGATTGCTAAGGGACGTAAAGGAAAGGGGTAGAAATCTTGACGGCGTAGTTGAGCAATATCTTACTACCGTAAAGCCTATGCACGAAAGATTCGTTGA
>JAZQVF010000010.1:0-17904 GCA_045631675.1 Candidatus Stercoripulliclostridium sp. | reverse complement strand
CACTCAAGGTCAAATTGGCAATATTTCTCTTGGTCAACAATACACCGACTCCATCACCAATTTCTCAACGGCAGACGATACTGCAAGAACGGAAGAAACCCAAGAATTCACTTCAAACAATTCTTGGCATAGAACGATGGTTAGTGAAAGCAGTCCAAGTGGCGTGAATGCTCTAATTGACGTTGCTTTGTTCTACTACACCTATAGAATTGACGATGCACTTTATAACTCTTTAATGGCAGGGGAAACCCTTCTTGTCTTGGCTGCAGAGGCAAAAGGTGGTTATAAAACAGGCTCCGCTGGCGACATTTACACTATGCTTTATGCAGGCATTGGTGTTGCAAGCAGTAACTCAGATGCTTTAAAGTTAGATGGCTTTACTCAAACCGTTGGTGCAGTTGGTAATTCATCGATAATTTATAATAGTGCATACGGCGATTTAAGTGTTCCGGAAATTTCTTCTTTGAACTTTGGTAGCAGTTCTAACAATACTACCCAAAAGATAGAAAAGACTTCTGCAAGTAGCACTTACAAATATCTTCGTGTTGGTATTTACGGAAGAATTTGGACTAATGCAGGCAATCAATATAACTTTGATAACGTAACCTTAAATCTTTCGTTAAGGTTCGTTAAAACCATTACCAACACTAATTCCAGCAGTCACTCAAATACTGCACGCTTTGGTTATCAATTCAAATCAAGCGATATAGGTGGCTACGACTCAAGTTCAAAAACTTTCTCAATGTCCGTTGGTACTGCAAGTTGGGCAAACACGGCTTGGTCGGCATCAACCGGTGGCAACTCTGACTACCACTTGATTTCAAACTCCACTTATGCTTCCGGTTTCTATGGTAGCACTACTAACTTTGTTGACTACTCGGCATCCGCTGCCGTTTTCAACATTCAAATTCCTACCTTTGTAAAAAATCTCCTTAACTCTGGTACCGTCAACATCAAAGTTGACTACAAGATGCACGAAGAATACGTCAAGAAAGAGCCTGTTTGGGGTATAATGTACCAAGCCTCATATTTTGCAGGTTATTCTTTAAGGAGTTCACTCGTTGCAAACGTTCCTGTAACGATGGACAAAGAATTGAAAGAAAACGACGTTACGGGTACAACCTTCTTCCCAGGTTACACCATGCCCTATGACGTTGACGAAGGTCAAGGTGTAGGCACAATCAACGAAGACGTTGATCTCAGTTTCTCTTTTGATTTAACAAGTAGCATAAACTACATTTGTTTGGCCTATGCAACTGCAAACGAAGACACCGACCCGGTTATTGGTGCTTGGCTAAAAGACATTAAACTAACTTTAACCTACAACGGCTCAATTACCGTTGAATCGGCAGGTAACGGCACCTTTGATTGTGTTTATTATAATAACGGCACCTATGGCTCAATAAACTCTTCAGGTACTACCTATACAAACCAAACGAAGAGAACGTTTACCACACAAAACCCATTCGTAGCATTGAAAGTTTTCCCCAAAGAAAGCACGAATGGTTATAGAATTAGATCCGTTGGTGGTTATACCTACAATTTCGGCACTTCAAATTGGGGTACTGACTTAGATACCACTAAGTACGTTTACTTAGACCCAAGCGGACTTTCTTCAAGAACGCTTGATAACGCGAATAGGCAAACAAATCTCGTTGCCTCAAAGAGCGTAATGGTTAGGTTTACTGCACGCACGATTAAGGTGCAGTATATCTCCAACTACGACAAAAACTATACTTTCAATAGTGGCGAAGCGACTTCAGACCACTTTGTTACGCTGTTTAGCACTGCAAACACGAATTTCTTAAAGCAAGCAAAAACACTCTTCCCCGATACCGATGCATTTAGTGCAGGTTGGAGATATGCAGACTACTCTTCCAACGGTGGCTCTTCTTACGTAGATGTAACTGATATAAACTATAGTGAAGGTATTCAATTTGCACCAAACGTAAGTATTACTAACAATAGGTTTGTTTTCCGCTTATACGTTAACTGGGTAGAGGCATCTGCATCCGAAAATTCAGATTATTTCTCATTTACTGCCTCAGATTACGAAAAACTTTACTCTGACGTAACCTACACTATTACGGCTAATAAAACTGGATATAACTTAGTGGGTGTTTATGCAGAATATACTTCTGGCGATCTTGCGGGCGAAAGAATTTCTTTAACACTTGCCGATGATGCTAATGATAGTACAAGTGGTGTTTATGAGAGTGGTTCAAAATTTATTCTTTACGGAATTAGTGGTAACTGCGTACTTTACCCAGAGTGGAAAGCAATTTCATATTACCCCGTGTGGAATCCTGGTGGTGGAGTTACACCATATACAGATAAAGAAGCCTATTACGGCATAGGATTAACGGCGCTGGATATGCCTTCAGTAGAAGGAAGTTGGGGATGGGCATTTAAAGGTTGGAAAGTTACAGGTACAAAGGTAAATGGTTCTTCGTATGAAGTATGGCACTATGTTCCAACGGATGCAATTAGTGCAACATGTGTAGCGCAGTTTTTAGCGCATGATGCTGGAGAAATGCTTGCCAACGCATACAAACAAAAAACCTCAGATTCAACAGTAACCACTGTAAATGAAAGTTCTTCTAACGGCATTGTAATGCCGACATCAAGAGTTTATAATCATGGTAGAAACTCAAATGCGCCTGAAGTTTTTTCCAACAATAATCATTCTTATAAATTTGGTGGAAAAACAGGAATTGTTATAGCAGATGCTGCAAAACATAATGGCAAGACAGTAGCATATCCTATTTTTATACCTGTTTATTTTGACGGTCAACTTAAGAAAGATATTTTAGCCGGAAAGATTACTCAAGTTAAAATTTATGTCTCAGCAGATGTTTATGTTGGTGTGGGACGTCTTTACGACAGTTGGACGGCAAGTAGTAAAGGTAATACAATTGCTTATTTTGACGTTTGGGAAGGTTGTACAAAAGATATAGTTTTAAACACCGATAAAGACAAATGGTGGTATGTCTCAAGTAACTTTAGTGGTTCAACAGAGTCTGACAATATGAACAACGGAATTGAGACTGGTGATATTGGTGTTGGTAGCACTTCATATTCAGGCGACTATTTCTATTCAAAAAATAGTGACCATAAACTGACAGTTAAGAGTGCTACTAAGTCAGAAACCATTACGATGAATGTAAATGCGTCCAATTGTACTGGTTTTACCATTGGCTTATTAATTCACATGTGGAATAATGCTTCAACCTATGAGCAAGCTCATTTCGGCATGATGAAGAATGTTAAGTATTATGTTTCTGGAGTTACTGCTTCTGATGACTACAAAGTAACGCTAAACTCTAACAATCCAACGGGTGGAAATAATTCAACAATGACCACCTTGAAAACTAGCGCAAATGGATTAGGTACACTTCCTGCTAAACTTTGGGAATACAATGGTTATGTGTTTACTGGTTGGTCAGAGTCTTCTACTGCAACCATAGGCAATTTAAATTTATCACTTAACGGAACCACCAGTGGTAAAACATATTACGCCATTTGGCAAAAACAAAAATACCCCGTTTTAACCTACGACTTATATACCGACGGCACCTCTAACGTTGCCGAAGTGCGCCGAGCGTATTACTATGAATACGGGGGCAGTGTAACCGCAGAGGGTGGAAACTCTGCTTATTCGGTAATTAGTAGCGTTTCTCATATCTACCAAGGTTACGGTGGCCACGACTATGGTGGTTTTGCATATCAAGGCACTTGGTATATGGGCAATTCGCTCTCTCAGCAAACTTGTGACTGGTATCAACCTAACGGCTCAGCACCCACAGTTACTTCTTCCGTAACACAATCATCTCTAACCAACAAGAGACCTATCTATTTTGGTTTCTACTATATAATGGAACAACCTATCGTTACCATTCTTGAAGAAACTAAAGCAGTTGACTATGGTAATTCCATTGACCTTGACTCCCTTGTTTCCTATTCGCACGGCTCCAACCGTGGTGTTATTTTAGAGCAAACTTGGTTTAGTGGTGCAGAAACTTCACCATACGTGTTCTACGTTGATGGCGAAAACGTAATTTATGCCGTTTCTGAAAGTGGTAACTATTACGTTACCCTAAAAGCAAGCATTACCATCAAAGGTACTAATGGTGACGTTACGTTAGAAAAGACTAATACAAATGCAGGAAATAAGGTAGAATGTGCTATAAATGCACTTGTTCTAAAACTTTCCCCTGCCGAAATAAGTGAACTTGCCTATACGGGCGTTACCCAAGAATTCCCATTCATCGTTGAAATTGATTCTGCTCATACTCAATACCAAGGTTACACTGCAGAACAACTTGCAGACCTTTCTGCAACCTTAGATCTTGAAAGAAACAGCAACGCTTGGTATTACGATGCAGATGGTAACAACAATGAAAAGTGGGGCAACGGCTTAAACGTTCAACTAATCGCACTTCAATATGCAAGTGCTCTTGGTAAAGATGCTGAAGGTAACAACTTCCACCAAGTAACCGTTGTTGGTGGTGTTGCTCAGTTCAAAGATGCAGGTACTTATACTGCAAGCCAAGTTGATTTGCGCCAATACAACGTTGACGACCCCGAAGGCTCTCTGAATTATTACAAGAACGACTTCGTATGGACTAACGGCACTCAAAGCACCACTTCTGATGGCTCCGTTTCTGCTACCATCACGCCTTCAACTGACTTAAAGATATATTCCGTTTACTCAAGAAAACTCTTCGGATCCATTTCCGACCCCGAGTTAGACGTCATAAACGGCTCCTACACCACCCTTGAAGGATTCTTCCAAAACGGATATGCAGACAGGGAAGGCGAGTTATATAGTTTCATTGCCATTGAAGGTTTGCTCGGCACCGATTTTGATGCTTATTCAGGCATAATTTCTTCTTGTTGGTCAAGAGAGCCCGGTCAATCTGCAAGGGAATATGCAGTTTATATCAATCTATTTACCGAAAACGGCTTTGTTGCAGGTTTGAGTGGCTTACTCAACAACTACGGTGTAACCATTTCTTCTCTTACTGCAACCCACGCTACGACTTCAAATATTTCATATATTCGCGTAGGTAAAGGTCTTAACGACAACGGCACAGAAGACGACTACACCGACGACTTGTTCGGCAACTTTACCTTGTCCGAGGCTTTCAATTATACGAGCGCAACCGATACTATCGGTGACTCTTTCAAAAACTTTGAAATCTTGCCCGTAATCTTAGCAACTCCCGAATTAGGTATTTCAGGCAACTTTGAATACAACGGACAAGAGCAAGGTGTTGAAGTTATCTTTGGTGGTTTACTTACCGACTCTAACGATGGTCAAATTGAAATCTCTACCCAGTATAAGGGTATTGTTGCTCCAGAAAACTGGGATTCTCTCTCAGAAGAAGAAAAACTTGCTTACGTAAATGCAAATAGGGGTAGCGCACTCGTAGTTGGTACCAATGGTAACGGTGGTGTAGTAGACGCCTCTAAATCAACAGGTGTTGACTCCGACGTTTACGACTTCCTATATTTCCGCCAAATTAACGCAGGTAACTATCGCTTGCTTATCGTTGATGCATCTAACACTAACTATAAGTTTAACGGCTACTACTTGGTAGAGTGGACCATAAGCAAACTTGCACTTACCCCCACCATAACCACTTCTTCTTCAATGGTATTCGGTGATGCAAACTATGGTGGCAAGACCTATCAATTCGCAAACGTAATTGACGGCGACTCCTTAGACTTCAACGTAGTTGCATCTACTCCAAACGATATCGGTTTCCGCTATAGCGATTCATTTAACGATATAACGAGCGCAACCGTAGTTTCATACTACGCTAAATATGCCGGTAGTTACACTCTCACCATTTCCAACCCCGTTTCTACTTTACGCACTCATAACGATGCATACGGTCCTTCATTCGGTAGCAACTATTCTCTCTCAAATAGCATAGTCTCCACTTGGATTGTAACGTCAAGAACGCTTACCATTTCTGAAGGCACTCCTACCCATACCGATATGGTATATGACTACAACGTAGCAAAGGGTGTAACCTTTACTATTTCAGGCTTCTTTGCCGATAACTTTGCTACCAACGATATAACCGTTCAACAAAACGGCACACACTTCCTTTCCGACTTATTCAACTACGTAAATATAGTTGCAGAAAAGTCCAACGGCGCAAATGAAATTGAAGAATCATTTGACGGCAGTGGCACGGGTACCTTCACCTATACCTTCACTGCATACAATAGGGGAACTTATACTGCAAATATCACGTCCATTCTCTTCACCTACTCAGGAAACAACTACGTAAACTACACTATGTCGCAAGGCTCCGTAGAATATATTATTCTACCAAAGCCCATTAAACTTGACTGGACTCTCACTTGCGTTACCACGTCTACCATCGTAAAAGATGGCGAAAACAAGGTCTATAGCGTAGTATACGACGGCAAAACCTACGCGCTTTCTGCTTCCTTCTTAGTAGCAGACGGTGTAGGCACTACCGATGACTATAAAGTATATAAAGAAGACTATTCAGACGGCTTAATAACCACCGTCCGTGGCGCTACCCCCAGCGTTGCTATAGAATACGGTAGTAGCATCATTTCTGCAAAAGACGTTGCTGACAACGATGCTGAAGCCTACGTTGTAATCGTAACTCAAGTTAGTGGAAACTATAATATCGTAGAAACTGGCACTAACTCTCAAACCCAAATTTGGTCAATTACACGTAAGCATCTAACCGAAATCAACTTTACAAACAACAACGTTGAAACCTACGTATACGATGGACAAACTCGCTCCATCAGTTTCAACCTTGTAGGACTTGTTGTAGGCGATACCATCAACTCTATCCCCGGTCTTAACACCAATGCAACGGCAGTAGTTTCAAGCACGGGTTACCAATTTGAAGCCAAGAATGCAGGCACTTATACCCTAAATGCAAGCATTGACGCTCAAAAGATTGGAAGAAACTATCTCCTAAGCATTTCCGTAAATAGAACGCTCTTTATAATCACCCCAAGAGTCCTTGCATTCAACTATGACAATACTAATGCAATCTACAATGCAAACGTCATCACCTTCCCAGCAACGGCAACTAATATCGTTCAAGGCGACGTTCTTTCTTGGGGATACCTTTATACCGTAAAAGAAGTTTACGGCACTTGGATAACTCCCGGCTCCACCGTAACCGAATTATATAACGCGGGCGTGTACGTAGTAAGCGTCACTGCACTTTCAAGCGATAGTGCCGTAACTCTTGCCAACTACACCTTGGACGGTGCAACCGGTTGTCAAGCAGAGTGTACCATTTCAAGGTATGAAATTGCTCTTACCGACTCTGCAATTATTCTTCCCTTAGATAATACCTATCGTGGAAGTGAAATCAGCGTAACGTTTGAAAACGTAGGTAATTTCCTACTTGACGGTGAAAAGAACAAAGACAAGAATGAAACCTTAAACGTTGGTGGCGCAGGTTACTCTTGGATTACAAGTGGCACCATCTCTCAAATTAACGCAGGTAGTTATTCCGTTTCTATCATAGGCATCAACTCCAACTACAGAGGGGAAGAAAACTATTCTCTCAAGTCCTCTATAACCAAAGACTGGTCCATTGTTCGCCGTGAACTTACCATTGAATGGGTACCGTTTAACCAATACTATT
Source organism: Candidatus Stercoripulliclostridium sp. (assembly GCA_045631675.1). Taxonomy (GTDB): domain Bacteria; phylum Bacillota; class Clostridia; order Christensenellales; family DTU072; genus Stercoripulliclostridium_A. Next base: position 10,243 of record JAZQVF010000010.1, on the reverse strand, counting down.
ACAATTCTTCCGACCTTACCACCAAGAATGGTGCAGTTGAAAGTGGTAATGGTACTTTGGCTTCCCCATTTACCTATTATTATAACGGCGAAGGCTCCGTTGGTACTTCAGACTGTCGTGCAGTTGGCGTATACGTTGTAATACGCAGTGGACTTCTCGCAGGGGATACCGTAAAACTTGCTCTTACAGAGCAAACGGTTGGAACTAATAACTTCTACGTTCAAGACCCGGGTGGTTTCACTCTACCTGAAAACGGCAATGCTTATACCTACACCACTGCAAATCTAAATTACTATTTAGTAGCGTGTGCAACTGCCGTAAGTGGCACTGCAAAGGGCTTAACTCTAAACGTATATAATAAAGACGGACAACCCGAAACCAACTATATCTTGAATTACAAGATGTTTGGCATAGATGAAACGAGTGACACCTATGCAACTTGCTACTATCAAATTTCTGCTCGCCCCGTAAACGTTGAATGGAAACTTGACGGCACTGCTAACTATACTGCCACCTACAATGCAGTTGCTCATAATATGAGTGCAACCATGGTAGGCAGTGTACCCGGTGTAACTTCTACCCCCGTTCTTGGTGGAAACTTCAGTGCAACCAACGCAGGCGCTTATACTGCAGAAGTAACTTCACTCACCGACACTAACCACGTAATCAACCTTGGCAAGACTCAAACTTGGACCATTGAAAAGAAGGTATTGTCCGTTGTAACTTGGGATCAAGTATCTTTTGAATACGATAATCAAGCACATAACCCAATTGCAACCGCAACTTGCATTCCTGCAGGCAGTGGTACTGCAAACGACGGCTTAGCCTATGAAGGCGATGCAATAACCTTTACCTATAGTGGCGATCTAAACAAGGTAGTGGTAGGCAATTACTCCATTACCATTTCAGCCGTTGACGGCAACTATACCTTAGGTGCAACCCCAATTTCTACTGCTTATACCATCACTCCACGCCTTCTAACTATCGTTTGGGACGGCGCTTCAAGTATGGAATACGATGGTACTACGAGAAGTATGGGACTCACCGTATCAGGTGTCGTTTCCACTGACTTTGACCAAAATATTGACTTTATCTATACCATTTTGAGTGGAAATACCACCGTAACGGGCGATACCGTTTCAAGTGGTGTTTACTCATTAACGTTTAACTTTGTAAATGCGGGCCAATACGAGGCGTCAATAGCAATTGATAACTCTAAGGCTCGTGCAAATTGCTATACCCTAAGTGGTGAAACAACCAAATCTTGGACTGTAACTGCTAAAGTAGTATCCTTAGCGTGGAAGATAAACGGAGACTCACTCAATAAGGTACAATATAACGGCACCCCATTCACCGTAACTGCATCAATTGCTAACAAGGCGTTGGAAAGTGACGTCGTAAACGTAGTAACCTACGAAGGTACTACCGTTGCTACTAATAAGGGAGACTACGTAGCAAGAGCGCTAACCTTAGATAATGCAAACTATACCTTAGATGGTTGTCTAAACAACCAATTTAACTGGACCATTACTGCAAAACTTATTACTGCAAGTTGGAGTGGAGATAGTTTCACCTATAACGGAGCATATCAATATCCCACACTTACGGTAAACGGACTCATTGCAAGTGATACCGTATACTTCAACTTAATGTTCCTTGACGGCACGGGTGAAACCTTACACGGTGCAAAACTTGTAAGTGGCAAAGATGCTGTAAGTTACGTATTCAGTCCCGCAACTTCAGGCGCACGTCAATCATTTGAAACCATTGATGCAGGTAGTTACGTAGTTGAATTTGACGGCAAAGTATACTCAGTAGATGGCACTACCGTAAATGAAAACTACTCTTATGACGGCACCATTAATCCTGCAAGATACGTTATCGCAAAGAAGACTATAGACGGCACGGGCAAGTGGTATATTTCATCACAATCTCTTGCATCTACTCTCTATACGCACGGCACGAGCGTAGTTACCTACTCTAAGGAACTTTATACCATAGTTTCCACCCTTGATGAAACTGCTCTTTGCACTCGTGAAGATACGGGCATTAAAGATACTTTACCCGTAGTAACCTATGACGATAATCTTGGCGCAACCAACCAAAAGATTAATGCAGGTACCTATACTGCAAAGATGTTCATTTCATCTAACAACTATGAACTCGGTGCTTATAGCACTCAAGAGTGGACCATTCAAAGAAAGACTATCGGTATAGACTGGTTCTTAGACGGCTCGTCTATCTTGTCTATTGAATACAACGGCAATAATCATCAAGTAACTGCAACTGCAAACGGTGTAGAAGTAGGTGATACTTGCGTACTCAATCTTGAAGGAGTGCTTAGCGCAAGAGATGCTTCTACCTATACTGCAAGCGTTGCAAGCGTAAGCGATAATAACTACGTCTTACCACAAAACGTAACTACCACTTGGACCATTACTCCAAGAGTAGCAATACTCACTTGGGACCACGATACCTTCGTATACGACGGCACTGAAAAGACCGTTACTGCAGTGGTATCAAATAGAGTAGGTGGCGATGAATGTAACCTAACCTATACTGATAACGTAGGTACTAACGCAGGCACGTACGTAGCGCGCGCAACTACTATATTAAACGATGACGCTACTCCAAACACCAACTATACCCTTGTTGGTGGCACTAACGTAGAGCATACGTTTACTATCACGGCTCGCCAACTTTCTGCATCCTTTACTTCACCTTCACTAACTTATAACGGCTCTTATCAAGGCGTAGTGCTAACAGTAAGTGAAATTCAAAGCGTTGATAGAGATGCTCTAAAACTATCCTTAGTAGTATCTATAGATTTACCAACGGGCATTACTGCAAAGGAAATCGTTCACAACGCTAATGCTCAAAATGGATACACCGTTGCTTATAACGTAATAGATGCAGGTAGTTATACTGCAAGAATAACGGGCTTAGAAGGTACCTCTAAGGATAACTACCTACTCCCAACAACTAACTCAACTACTTTTAAAGTATCATCTCTTGCAATTGAAGTTGAATGGGATTACGTTGAGCCGTTTACCTACGATGCAACCTTAAAGACCGTAACGCCCAGAGTAAGCAACGTTGCAACAAGAGAAGATACGAGTGCGATTGACGTTGTAAACCTAACTGCAATTGATAATGCAAAGACCAATGCAGGTAATTATAATGCGTCCGTAAACGATCTTGATAACGATAACTACACCTTAACGGGTGGTAAGAATATAACTTTAAGTTGGGTTATCAACAAGCGCACGTTAAGTGTAAGCAGTTGGAATTTCGTAAACTCCAAGTCAAGTGGAATAGTTGGCGTAAACGATATGGTTTACAACGGATTCCTTTACACCTTGACTGCAACTCTAAGTGGAGTAATAGGGGATGAACAAGTAAGTATTACCTACCTTAACAACGCAAATACTAAGGCAGGCATCTATGAAGCAACTGCAAAGGTTGCAAGTAGCGTTGTAAACTATCAAATGGCAGACGCTACCATTTCATACGAAATAGAAAAACTTTTAGTAAACGTTTCTTGGTTAACTCCTTTGACCTTCACTTATGATGGCGAAGAAAAGAGCGTTACTGCCGTTGCATCTAATAGCGTATCTACAGACTCCGTAACCTTTACCTATTCAGGTAATACTGCAACTAACGCAGGAAGTTATACTGCAAGAGTAACTGGATTCGTTGAAAGCAACGTAGATAACCTTAACTACACTCTTGGTACGGACGTTGAAGAAGATAAGCCTTCAACCACTTGGACCATTGAAAAACGCACCCTTGCTATCTCATTCAATAGTGCAAGCGCAATTTACGATGGATTAGAGCATGGTGTAGACCTTACTATAAGTAACGTAATTAGTAAAGATTTATCAACGTTTGAACTTGGAGATTTCACTTACTCACTAACTCCTGAAGGAAACGTAACTTCATCAACTCAAAACGGTAACTTCCTAATACATTTCCGCTCAGTAAACGCAAACGTATATACTGCAAGCGTTACTGCGCTTAACAATGAAAACTATATGCTATCATCTCAAAGCACTACCTATGAAATAGGTAGAAAGGAAATTACCATTAGTGCTTGGAATTATACCGATGGCACCAATACTGGTAAAGACCTATTCAGTTTTGAGTATACTTCAAACACTTACACGTTAACGCCCGTAATTAGTGGACTCGTTGGCGACGACCAAGTAACGCTTTCAGTTCAAAATAATAGCAAGAGTGAAGCCTCAACCTACACTATGACGGCATCTCTTGATAGAGATACCTATACGAACTACAAGATGACCACCGTAACCAAGTCTTGGGAAATAACTCCAAAGACTATAGGCCTTGTTTGGAAGTTTGACGACACCGACGTATTCACTTGCGTTTACGATGGAAACAACCACCAAGTAACTGCAACGGCAACGGGTCTTATAGGTACTGACGTAGTTGCAGTTAGCGTAGAGAACGGCATTCAAAAGAATGCAGGCACCTATACTGCACGAGCAACTGCATTAAACAATGCTAACTATAAATTACCAACCGAAGTCACCAAGTCTTATGAAATCACTAAACTTGTAGCATCATTTACTTGGAAACTTGACTCACAAAGCATAACTGCGGTTGAGTACGACGGCGCTTCACATAGTGTTGTAGCAATCGTTTCTAACCCTGCAAGTGGCGATACGGTTACCGTAACCACCTATATTGGGGAAACAATCTCGGGCGATGGCGCACTTACTAACGGTAATACTGCAACTGATAAAGCAACGTACGTAACGCGCGTAGGCGCACTTTCAAATAGTGTAAACTATGCACTTCCAGATGGTGGTGCAAGTTTTGAATGGGAAATTACCCCAATAATTTTGGGTATTTCATTTACCGAAGGTCCATTTACTTACAACGGCTCTCTACAAGGTATCACGGCAGTTATCACAAAGGTTACTGCACTTGACCTTGCAAACGACCTTGTATCATTCTCCGTAGAAGGTAGCACTGCAACTCAAGTTACGACCGAAAAGAAGGACGGCAACTACTACTTATACTTCAAGTCTATTAACGCAGGCACCTACGATGCAATCGTCAAGGCGGTTGAAGGCGAAAAGAGTGATAACTACGGTTTACCACAAAACGTTTCAACAACTTACGTAATTAACGCACGCTCAATTGCTCTTGAATGGGTAAGCGAGGACTACGTATACGCTAAGACTACGAGAAAGGCAACTGCAAACGTTTCCAACTTAGTTTTGGGCGACGTAATTACCTTAACCTATGCAACTACCGGTAACCAAACTTCTTACTCAGCAAGTGGTGAAGACGGCGTAGGTAACGTTGCCGTTGACGCAGACGATTACACCACTACCGTAACGGGTGTAAGCAACTCAAACTACACCGTAGTAGGCGCAAGCAACCCAAGCACCGAGTGGTCAATTACTCCTAAGACGTTGGATAAATTCACTTGGAGTGAAAATCTATTCACCTATGATGGTACTGCACGCACCATAACTGCAGTAGTGGAATATGGCGCAACTTCCATTGATGATGGCAAATTATACGATGGCGACACATTAACTCTCACTTACACTGGAGAGATTAGTAACGACTATGGTATTTCTCAAATTAATGAAAATAGCGCAACTAATGCGGGCGAATATCTCGTTTCCATAACTTCCGTAGGCAATGCAAACTATCAAATCGGAAACGTTAGTGCCACCTTAACTATCAACAAGAAGACTTTAAGTGCATCATTTACTGAAATTACCACTACCGACTTCGTATATAGTGGTAAGGCTCAAGGTATTAAGATAACGATAGGCGACCTATCTTCAACTGATAATAACAACACCGACGTAACGCTCAATACGTCCTTCAGCGCAACCGTTGGAGTAGCAATTAGAGAAGGCGTTGTCTTTAGCCAAGATTTCACTGCTATCACTGCAGGCAAGTATACCGTTGAAGCAACTCTTGGTGGAGCAAAGAAAGACAATTACGACTTAAGTGAAATTAGCATATCATTCACCATTGCTCAAAAGGATATTACAACGTCAATTAGTGCCTCTATACTCACTAACCATATCGTTTACGATGCATATCCCATTAGTAAAGACGACCTTAACGTAACCTTCGTTGGACTTGTTACGGGCGAAAGCCTATCACTTGCAAGCGAAGACTTCGCAGTAACCTTCAAGGTAGGAGAAGACGTACTTGAAAACAATCCTAAGGACGTAGGCACTTATACTGCGGTTATTTCACTTAAGGAAACCGCAACGGCACTCAACTATAAGTTGACTGATACTACCGAATTTAACTTCAATATCGTTCCATACGTAATCACTCAAAGTGATATTGTTTGGAAACTCAACGGCGAAGAAATTAATATTAGTGCTTTAAGTTACAAACTAAACGAAGCAAAGACCATTACTGCAACTATAAACGATGCAATCTTCAACGTTGAAGGTGGCAAGGCTATTACTCACACTTACTTTGGTTTCTGCTCTTGTGGTGTAAATGCAAGTAGTGCAAGTGACATAGGCGCAGATCTCACGCATCAACATTTCCTATTAGACGGAGCGTTCCAAACTACGGGACCTTTACACGCAGGTACTTATTGGGTAACTATAGCAATAAGTGGTGGAGACAGTGCAAACTTCAAACTTGAAGGTTTTGATGGTTATAATGATGAAACCTACTTTGAAGTAGAAGACGAGCAAACCTATCTCGTATGGAAGAATTCTAACGAAAAGGCTATTTCACTTGCACTTCCAGAAATAACCAACACCCAAACGGCAGTTAAGTTTGGTGTAGCAAGAAGTGAGCAAGGTTCCGTTTTAGAGCCTACTGCCGAAACCTTGCCTTATAAGGGTGCTTATTATCACGCTGAAGAAAACGGTTTACCATATCTTTCAGAAATCTCCGCAGGCGCATCAATCGTCGTTGAAGTAAACGGTGCTCCTTATACTTATGAAGAATATAGTTCTCAAACGAGTGCGATAGTAAAGAATGCAGGTACTTACACCATAAGAATTTACGATAAGAACGCAATAAGTGGTGGACAAACCATCGTTGGATGTGACTTGTTCAATGCCGATGCTAAACTTGAACACAACGTAAGTTTAACAATTACAAAAGCAAAGATAACCGTAGCATCTACTTCTACCCCTGCTTGGAACAAGGTTTACGATAGAACGGTTCAATACGAAACCTTCAGTTATAACGAAGATATAACCTACGTTCAAGATAGTGACGGCGTAATCGTAGGTACGGTGGTAACTATTAGCGCACAATACGACAATTACAATGCAGGCGCACGCGAGTTAATCTTCACGATTAGTGGTACTGATGCAAATAACTACTATCTAACCTTTGAAGATTTAACTCTTGATAGCGACTTCACCGAAAATGGCAATATTTATACCATAAGCGATGCTAATGCAAGCATTAGTCCAAGAGTAATTACCGCAACGGGCGAAACCAACAAGGTATTTGACGGCACCACTGCACTTTCTAACTTTGAAATAACTTCAAGCGACGTGCTTACCGGCGACAAGGTAACGGTAAGTGGTAGTTATGCAAGTGCAAACGTAGGAACGCATCAAATAACTCTTACTACGTCAGACCCCAACTACGTAATTGATAGCAACATTGAATCAGTTGGTACCATTTCCGCTAAACCTTTGAGCATAGTATGGGTTGGCAATGGTGCAAGCGTTGAATACGACAAGCAAGCACACGGAGTAAGCGTTACCGTAAGTGGAATGGTGGATGGATACGAAGAAACCATTGCAGTAAGCGGTATGGTAGAAAGAGACCTTTCATCAACGTTAGAAGATGCGTTTAGCGCAGTAGATGCAGGGGCATATTCCGTAGCACTCACACTCAAATCAGACGACTCTAACTATACCTTAGACGGTGCAATTACTACTGCAACTTGGGAAATCACCAAGAAGGTATTAAGCGTAGTATGGGAAAAAGATACCTTAGGTAGCGCAAGTGATAGCGATTACGTATACGACTTTAACGAATATTCAGTTGAATTTAGTAACGTAGAAAGAAGTGTAACCCCCGTTATAAGTGGCGTAATAGATGCTGACGTAGTAGAATTTAGCATTTTAGGAAATAGGGCAACGGTAGTTGGCAATTATATTTCAAAAGTAAGCGCACTAAGTGGCGAAGATAGTGGCAACTATGCACTTCCACAAGAAATCAGTAAAGAATGGAGTATTACTCAAGCAACGTTAATAGGCATTGAGTTTGAAAGTGCAACTTACGTATACAACAAGACTGCACAAGGCATAACGGTATCAAGTGCAATTTCGCAACACGGAGTAGCACTAAACGTTGTATATTCAGGTGGCGAAACCTATACTTCAGAATCTATTAATGGTAATAACGCACGCGTAAACGCAGGCAGTTGCACCATTACTGCTACCATTGAAAACGCAAACTACAAGACCTTTACTAAGAGTGCTACGTTGACCATTAACAAAGCAGATATTAGTGGCATAACTTTAACCTCACAAACCTATGGTTACGATGGCTTAACTAAGACTTTAGTAGTGAACACGTTACAAACTTCCCTTGAAGAAGTTGTAAGCGCAAGTTACAAGATAAACGGAGTAGCAGGTAATAGCGCAACTAACGCAGGCGTATACGCAGTAGTGGCAACTCTAACCGCAGGTGCTAACTATAACGACCTAACTCTCAATGCAACGCTTACCATTACTCCAAGAGTAATTTCCGTAACTTGGAATGAATTAGATGGCAATAGTGGAGTATACAACGGCTTATCACAAGGCGTTGAGTTAGTAATAAGCAACGTTGTTGATGGTGACGACGTACAAGTACTCTTAAAGAAGACTTTTGACGGGGTAGAAGAAAGCGTTGTCGTAACGGAAGAAAGCACTACTTATAGTGCAATTAACGCATCAACAAAGGGATATTATTTACAAATTACGGGATTAAACGGCACGAGCAAGGACAACTATGAACTTGGTGAAAACCTTGCAACTTCATTTGCAATTGCAAAGCGTACCATTGAAGTAGTAGGTTGGAGCGACGGCACTAAGACTTACGTAGTCGGCGAAGAAATGGCATTTAATTATGCTAAGGTAACCTACGTTATTACCCCCGTTATAGGTGAACTAACTGAAAACAAGGGAATTCTTGCAAGTGACGTACAAAGCGTAGTAATAACCACGTTGAACAATAGTTATCGTGACGTTGGTGATTACGTAGCAACTGCAACTCTTGAAGAAAACGTCAACTATCAAATGAGTCAATCTTCAAGGGTATGGAGCATCGTTAAGAGAGAAGTTTCCATCGTATGGACAACCGATACGCAAAAGACCTATAACGCACAAACCCAAAGCGTAAGTGCAACTATAGTTGGACTTCTTGAAGGGGACGGCGCAAATCTCATTTACGAAAACAACGAAAAGGTAAACGTTGGCAATTACGTTGCAAGCGTAGTAGGCATTGATAACAACAACTATTGCTTGCCACAAACTATTGCAACTTTGAGTTGGAGCATAAATCCTGCAGATATTTCCGGCGTACACCTTGATAGCCTAACCGTTACCTACGATGGCAATGAATACGGTCTAAGTCTATCTAAGGAAACCACCCAATATGATGAACAAATAGTAGTTCAAATGGTAACTACCAATATTAATGGCGAAGTAGTTGCAAACAAGACTTCACACGCAGGCGAGTATAGGGTCGTAGCAACTCTAAACGCAGGTATCAACTATAACGTATTGACTCTAAACGGCACGCTTACCATTAACCAAAGAGAAATCACTCTAAACTGGAGTAACGAAAGAGAATTTATCTACAACAAGACTGCTCAAGGAGTAACGCTTAGCGTAAGTGGTCTAATTGAAGGAGATAGCATCATTCTTAACGGAATGGATAACCTAACGCAAATTTCAGAGATGGTAAACGGCACGAAGAGCATTACCTTCACTGCAATTAACGCAGGGGAATATAGTGCAAGCATAACGAGCATAACGCACTCACACGATGCTACTTGCAGTGGCGACTACAAACTCCCACAAGGAAATACGGGTGTTGTTTATAACGTTGCACAAAAGAGAGTTGATATCGTATGGACAACCGACACGTTAAGTACTTCAGGTGCAACTGAATGGAATAACTTTAGTGTAGAATACTGCAACCGTGATAGAGCGCTATATGCATCTATTGAAAGTGGAAGTCGGATCGTAGCCATGTCGTTCTGTGAGCC
>JAZQVF010000009.1:0-3751 GCA_045631675.1 Candidatus Stercoripulliclostridium sp. | reverse complement strand
CCGTGGTCGGTGGAGAATGCTACGAAGGTGTCGTGTGATTGCCAATGCTCATCAACGGCATTCATTAGTTTATCAAAACTTTCAACGTAATGTCTTGCAGCGCGTTTTGCGGCAAATGATTGTGGATGAGAAAGGTGCATAACGTCGTCGTATTCTTGGTTATATACTTCAATAACGTCATACTTGTCTTCTTTAATAAGTTCTAACGCCTTTTCTACTACTTGTTTGTCGTAGGGCATTAGGTAGTAATCAATATTGCGTTCAGCAAAAATTTTGGGTATGCTTTGACCTGCAACGGCAACCATAGCAACCTTTAAACCACTTCTTGCCCAAGAATCAAACAAAGAATCAATGGTAATTAGTGGTTTAACGTATTTTTGAATGCCGTGTACTTCCGGGCTTGCACCTGTGAACATAGTACCAAAACACACGGGAGTTTTTGGTGGGTTTGCAGTAATATATTTAACCTTAATGTCAGTATGTTTTTCAACGGGTTCAAAGGTGGGTTTATATTTTTCGTAGTACCACTCGCCGATAGCATCGGGGTTATATATGAGCATACGATCTACTTTGCCTGTCTCCGTTTTTTCATTAACCAAATTCTCAATTTCAGGCACGTTTTCAGGGTCGCATTGAAGAGGTGCTTCAGCGCCTATAACGTTTGCCCAAGAGCGTGCAAGGGTAGTAAGAGAGCGTTTATTGAATTCCATAATCCTATCTCCAAGTGATGTTAGAATAATTTTAACCCCGAATGCAGGTTTTGTAAAGTACCAATTTAAATTTTAATAAAATTTAAGAGAATGGAACTTGATATGGAAGAATAGTGGGCGATAACGGACCGCGATTGCTTTGCAATAGCACAAAAATAGCGCGTATAGTGGACGATAACGGACCGCGAAAGAATGTCTCGCATAATGTGAAATATATAATTAAGTTTTTAACACGTAATAGTGACAGTTGGTGGAATATGCTTGAACGCTAATGCGTTCACTTTCGCCAGGTTTGCTAACGCAAACTTGCGCACCGCGATTGCTTTGCAATAGCGGTGAAGGTCCGTCGTTCACGAAAAAGAAAAAGCAACCAATTTAGGTTGCTTTTCTTTTTGGTGGACGATAACGGACTCGAACCGCTGACTTTCTCCACGTCAAGAAGACACTCTACCAACTGAGTTAATCGTCCAAGTTCCTTAATATAATATCAAAGAAGAGGAAAATTGTAAAGAATAAAGAGACAGTTTCTTTTTAATTTAATTATGATAGGGTGGTTTCTGCTATTAGATGCTTAAAAAAGCAAAATATAAGCAACCTTAAGCGGTTGCACCTCGTATTAAAATAGATAGTTATTGAATTTTGTGGTCTTGTGTGGTATATTTAAATTAATGGTTAAAAGATAAATTAGAATTTATATAACGTAGGTAATTATTATGAAAAAGTTTATTCTTGCATTGATCATAATCGTTTTATTGATCTGTTTAGTTCCTTTCCGTGCACAATTTAAAGACGGCGGAAGCGTTCATTACAATGCAATTCTCTACGATGTTTACGTCGTGAGGTCGCTGTATGGAGATCCCGACATTGGAATGAAACGTGTCGAGGGCTTTATAATCGAGATCTTTGGTATCCAAGTGTTTAATAATACAAATCCGCATATAGACAACCTCGGTGATAGTCCCGATTTAGAAAACTGAACTTCGACATTTTTATAACTTATCAACAAATTCCAATTTATCTATTTGATATAATTTAGGTGCTAAAGCATATTACCAGTATTCTATTCAAAAGAAAAGCAACCTTAATCGGTTGCACCTCGTATTAAAATAGATAGTTATTGAATTTTGTGGTCTTGTGCGGTATATTTAAATTAATGGTTGAAAGATAAATAAGAATTTGATAATCAGATAGCAACAGCGAGTTGCTGGTCAACTACGACATCCTATGTTAAAATATAACCATAAAATATAAGGTGGTGATTTTATGGAAACGAAAGATATACTCTACGAATTAAGAACGAAAAAAGGACTCTCACAAGAGGAACTTGCAGAAAAGATATTCGTGACTAGGCAGGCGGTGTCTCGATGGGAAAACGGAGAAACTATACCGAACATAGATACTCTCAAGCTTCTTTCACAGTTGTTTAATGTGTCTATCAACACGCTCCTTGGATTTCCGAGAGAACTTGTTTGTGAGTGTTGCGGTATGCCTCTTGAGGACTGTGATATCAGTAAAGAAACAGATGGCAATTTCAATGAGGAATACTGCAAATGGTGCTATGCCGACGGTGAATACACTCTCGATATTTGGAAGCGATATGCCGAAATCGGTGGAAAAGAAAAGCTCGAAGAATTCAAAGAGCAGCTGATAAACGAATTCAACACACTTTTGCATATCGAAGGATTGCCCAAGATAGAGAATTTAAACGTGCTGCCCGGTGAATTTGTCAATATGGAATACACACTTCCAAACGGAGAAAAAGTAAAATTTCTTGACGATAAGCAGACCTATCTTGGCAGTCAGCTCGAGGGAGAAACAAAATGCTACGGAATTGTAGCCAACATGGATTTCCTTCTCGTATGCACGTATGAGGAAAATGGTGAGAACCCCGAGCTCGTGATTTATAAGAAAAGATAATCAAATTCCAATTTATCTATTTGATATAATTTAGGTGCTAAATAATATTACCAGTATTCTATTCAAAAGAAAAGCAACCTTAATCGGTTGCTTTTTAATATATAACGTTGTGTTAAGATAGCACGGCTTGGAAGGTGTAGCGCTCTTGAATAGATGCTTTTCCGTGTCCGACTTTAATGCCACCGTGATCGGAAGTAATGATAATTAGCCAATCTTCACTTTCAAAGGTAGGGCGAGACTTAATTGCCTCAATCGTTTTGTAGCCATATTCATCTGCCGTTTTGAACGCCTCTTTATATTTAGGGTTGTTGTGGGAAAAACCTTTTGAGTGGCCCGTAGCGTCAGTAGGCTCATATATAACGAATAGGAAATCAGAGCAGTTGTCTTTTTGTAATTCAGTAGTGGTAATGCTTAAAAGATTTTCATCATTTTCGCCTAATACGTAATGAACGTTTAGATTATTGTTCTCAGCATATTTCTTTTCTTCAAGATAGGTGGCATTCTTTTTGGTGAAATGTCCCTTCCACTTGGTAATGAAGGAGGAACTATCTGCCATTCCATTTTCAACAAGAGAGGTAAGTAGCGTTTTGGTTGCCATAGACTTTGTTACGTAGTTTTCGTTAACTCCATGCACGTCTGCCCATTCGCCCGTCAATATAGAGCACCAACCGGGTGCCGTTGAAGTGTCTTGCATGTTTTTTGCGGGATAATTAACGCCACCACAATAACTAAGGTTTAGGCTTGCCCCGTCGTTAATGAGTGATTTAATACCACTATTACCATCTACCATTTCGGTTAATACGTCTGCTCTGCATCCATCGTAACCGATTATTATTGCCTTTTTAATAGTGGTGCCATCTTTAAGTGGAGATTTAAAGTGCGCGTTGACAACGTCGTAAATTTCCGTTTGTGGAATTGCCGTTTCAATGGTGTTTGCATATCCTACTTTTGCTACGTTTTCAAGATACAATTCCTCGGTGTCCTTTGGGTCCCATTGGTATCTTGTAAACACAAGAGATAGGGTGATTGTAAGAACGACTACAAGCACCGATGCAGTAATTACTATTATCCATTTCTTTTCCATAACGACTTCCTTTTTAGGGTTATATAAATATGATAACACA
>JAZQVF010000008.1:0-10834 GCA_045631675.1 Candidatus Stercoripulliclostridium sp. | reverse complement strand
CAAGGAATATGAAGTAGAATGCAATGCAAATGAAACTATGCTCAACGCAATGGAGCGTGGTGGAATACTTGCTCCTGCAAACTGCCGTAGTGGTGAATGTGGTTGGTGCCATAGTAGACTTGTAAGTGGTGAAGTATACGTACCAAAACGTGGCGACGGAAGAAGGCTTGCAGACCTACAATATGGATACGTTCATCCATGTATGACGTTCCCATTGTCGGAGTGTGTTATAGATGTTCCCCCATTCAAAAATTAGGTAAAACGCGTTATTTTAGCGAATAATTTCACAAAACCAAGTCTCCCTGCGGGGCGCAGTACTACTTGTACAGCAACCCCTTGGGAGACTTTCTTTTGTTCATTCTTCATCTAAACTAACGCGTTTTACATAAACTTTGTTAAAGAGAGAATAAATTCAAACTTTACTTCTTTTAATATTGCGTTATTTTAGCGAATAACTTTGCCTTGTCTATCATCTAAACTAACTCGGCTTAAATTTTTTAATGCGTTTTATGTTTAATCCAAACTAACGCGTTTTAAGTAAATTCGGAATTCGGAGGTCGGAATTCGGAATGATAAGGTAGTGTTAGAGATATTAAGTTGTTTTGCTATCTTGGTATGTTCTTTACCTTGACGCAAACATTTATGTTTGTATTTATTGCCCGAAGGGTATTTCTTGCACCCACAACGTGGGTGTATTTATTGCCGAACGTAGTGAGGTATTTCTTGTTTATGTATTCCTTGTGAGCGTAACGTAGTGTAGTGATTAATTAAACGTTTTACTAAAAAAGGATTTATACGCTTCGCAAAACTCTTCGTTTTCTGCATATCTCTTGCACCCACCCCTGCAGAGTTTGAAGTACGGGCAGGTAAGACATTCTTCTTTTTGTCCGTTCTTTTCTCTAAACGAAATAGCAACGGGAGAGTAAAGTAATTCTTCAATGGAGTGAGTGTTAACGTTTCCTAAGGTATAGTTATCCGTGCAATAAAAATCGCAAGGGAATGCCGTGCCGTCTCCTTCAAAGGTTAAACTATTTTCGCATCTACCATTCATTCCACATTGCTCTGCTATCCCTGTTTTGAGTAACGATAGATAGTTGTCAAATTGCCTAATGCGAGTGGGGGTAGGGGAATGGAAATCGCGAGCGTAAAGGGAGTAGGTTTCTCTTAGGAAATTTGCATAATCTTCACTGCTTAACTTATATGTTTCGTCATCACCAAGGTAAGGTATAAATTGAAGGTTTTTAAAACCTCTTTTCGTTAGGTCGTCGTAGATTTCCCTTCCACGCATTACGTTTTTCTTATGTATTACAGACAAAACGTTAAACTCTACGCCTTCTTCTTTAAGTATGCGCGCCGACTCTAAAATTCGTGCTTGCATATTTAAGCCTTTTGATACTCTTTCTGCGTTAGACTTTTTATCGCCATCCAAACTTATGCCAACAAGCACGTCGTATTCTTTAAAAAGTTTCGCCCACTTCTTATCAATTAATAGTCCGTTTGTTTGAAGGGAAAGGAAAACTTTTGCGCCTTGAGTATTTTTTTCTTTTAAACTTTCAAAGAAGAACTTAAAAAAGTCGTAACCCCTAAGCGTAGGCTCTCCACCTTGAAAAACGATGGAAAGATTACCACTGCCAACGTAGTCAAGCATTTTGTCAATGAGAATGCTTGCAACTTCAATGGAAAGGTTGCCGTAATCCTTAATTGACCTTGAGGCTATTTCATCACGGTAAAAGCAATACTTACAGTTTGCATTACACTTTCCAGACGCAGGTTTTATCATTACGCTAAGGTTGTTTCTCATAAAAATATTATATCAAATTGTTAGATATTTGTCTATATCAAAATGATACTTGAAATTTAGGCTATATTATTATATAATATGTTTATGATTATACCAAGACCTAATAAAATTGAATATCTTGAAAACGAAGAAGGGTACGTAGTTTCAACCTTAGACCCTAAGGAAGCCATTGTTGAAGAAGTGGTAGATGAAAGTCTAAAAGAAGAAGGTTATACCCTAAAATTGGTAGGAGACGGCGCACGCATTACCTATCGTGATAGTGCAGGCAAGGCTCACGCGCTTGCTACTCTTGAGCAAATGCTAAATAGTGGAATGGACTACCTTGCACCACTCGTTATTGAAGACTATCCACGTATACCTATGCGTAAGTATATGATGGACGTAGGTAGATACTTCTTCTCAGTTGAGGAGATTTTTAAGCAAATAGACTACCTTGCGCTTTATAAATTCAACTACCTTCACCTGCATCTTTCAGAGGATCAAGGATGGAGAGTGGAAATTAAGGCGTTGCCAAAACTTACACAAATCGGTAGCGTTAGATACAGAACTTTGTTTAGATTGAAAAAGCACAAAGGTTTTTACACGCAAGACGAATTGAAAGCAATAGTTGCATACGCGCACGAAAAGGGCATTAAGGTAATTCCTGAAATTGATATGCCTGGGCATTTCCAATCTGCTCTTGCAAGTTATCCTGAACTTGGATGTTTTGGAAGAAAGGTAAAGGTTGCTGAAAACTTTGGCGTTAAGTTTGACGTTGCTTGTCTTTCAAAGAAAACTACACTTGAGTACGTAAAGATTATAATTGATGAGTTAAGTGAAATCTTCACGGACGGTTACTTCCACATCGGTGGAGATGAAGTGCCTTCTCAAAGGTGGGAACTTTGTGATGATTGCAAAAAGAAGTATGAAGAGTTAGGTTGCAAAAACTACTTTGAATTCCAAGCACACTTTATGAATGAAGTTGGAAGATATATCCTTTCAAAGGGCATTACTCCCATAATGTGGAACGAGAGTAATCCAACGGGCATTATTGACAAAGAAATAATTTGGGAATGTTGGGATATTGATTACAAGAGTGAAGCCTTCCTTAAAGAAATTGCAGGTGGCAGAAAAATCATCAACGCAAAAACGGAACCGTATTACCTTGACCTTCCTTACGGCATAAACTCGTTAAGGAGAGTTTACGACTACGAGCCAAAGATGTTTGAAGAAAACTTCGTAGGCGCATCAACTGCCCTTTGGACTGAACTAATTCCAAACGTTAAGGTTGCAAGAAAGAAAGCCTTCCCAAGACTTCTTGCAGTAGGGGAAAGATTATGGTCGGAAGAAAAGGATTACTCCGATTTTGAAAGAAGGGTAAAAATACACGAGAATCATATTTTGAAAAAATTTGGAGTAAGGAATACGCCAAACTATAAAACCAACCCTAACCCATTGATAACACTTCTTTCCAAATTATGGTGGACGAGAAGGGTACTTTATTGGGCAGGCTTACCTAATTTGATTACCAATGCAAAACTTGAAAGAAAGTACAGGAGATAACGATGCAAGAAATCATTAAAATTGCAAATGAGTTTAAGGTAGAATCACCAATCGTAAAAGCAGAAAGATACGGATGCGGACACATCAACGATACCTATAAGGTAACCGATGAAAACGGCAAGTTTTATATTTTGCAAAGAATTAACCACAAGGTTTTTAAAAACGTAAAAGGCCTTATGGAAAACGTAGTTGGCGTTACCGAGCATATCTATAAAACTATGCTTGAAAAAGGAGAAGACGTAACGGATTGTCTTAGGGTTATTGAAACGAAAGACGGGGCTTCTTATTATGGTAACGACGAGATAGGTTACTTTAGAACTTATAACTTCGTTTATGGTGGAATAAGCATTGAAACAAGCCCTACGAAGGAACAATTTGAAGTTAGTGCAATAGGTTTTGGAAAGTTCCAAAGTATGCTTGACGGGTATCCTGCAGAAACAATTCAGGACTCCATACCTAACTTCCATAACACGGTAAAGCGTTTTGAAAACTTTGAAAAGGCAGTGCAAGAAGACGTGGAAAATAGACTCTGTCAAGTAATGGAAGAAGTGGATTGGTTCTATAGAAGAAAGAAGTATTGCTCACAAGTGCTTGACCTAATTGAATGTGGGGAAATTCCACTTCGCGTAACGCACAACGATACGAAACTAAACAACGTACTCGTCAACGTTGAAAGTATGCGCCCTGTAGCAGTAATTGACCTTGACACCGTAATGAAAGGTAGCATTCTTTACGATTTTGGCGATAGCATTAGAAGTGGAACGAACACCGGTGCAGAAGATGAAAAGGACCTAAGTAAAGTGGACTTTTCTCTTGAACTATACGAAGCATACGTAAAAGGTTTTCTTTCCGAAGTTAAGGAAAAACTTACCGAAACCGAAAAGGAAAATCTTTCATTTGGTGCTATCCTTATGACCTTTGAGTGTGGAATGCGTTTCCTTACCGACTATCTTGAAGGGGATCATTACTTCAAGACGCATAGGGCAGGACACAATCTTGACAGATGCAGAACTCAAATCAAGATGGTAGAAAAGATGGAAGAACGTTTTGAAGAAATGGATGAAATCGTAAAGAAATATTTGTAATATGACCATACTTTCCGGAAAATTAAAAGATAATTACGGCTTAGCCGTAAAGAATGAGACCGAGTTTTCGGTCTCATTTGAAAATGATACTCTCAAATTGTTGTTTATTTCCTACGACCGTGCTATAATCTCAAAAGGTAAATCGTATAACGATAAGTTATACGAAGGGGATACTGTGGAAATCTTCTTAACCTTAGGAAGAAAAAACAGATATTTAGAACTTGAAGTTAACCCTGACGGCGTAAAATACGCAGGCATCGTTACAAACGATGATGGCATAAACATAGAGTATCTAAACGAGTGTCCATTTAGTGCAAAAACGGATAGGATAGAAAAGGGATGGCAAACGGAAATGATCATTCCACTAAAAAATCTTTATCCATTAGGTTTCAAAAAGGAAGATGCCTATTTCAACCTTTATAGGCAGGACTTTCAAGGAGAAAACCTTTATCTATACGCGCTAAACCCTACTTTGAAAGATACCTTCCACTATGTGGAAAGTTTCATAAAACTTGAAATATAACCTTTAAGGAGAACGAATATGAAAATTTTGGTTACAGGCGGAGCAGGATATATTGCAAGCCACACTAACGTTGCACTTTTAAACGCAGGCTACGAAGTAGTAGCCGTTGATAATTTCTCAAACAGTTCAATTGATGCTGTTAAGAGCGTAGAAAAAATTACCGGTAAAGAAATCACCTTCTATGAAGGCGACGTATGCGATAAAGAAATTCTTGAAAAGATTTTTAGTGAAAATGAAATCTATGCAGTAATTCATTTTGCAGGTCTTAAGGCAGTAGGTGAAAGTTGTGCAAAGCCCCTTCTTTACTATCGCAATAACCTTGTAAGTACCTTATCACTTGTTGAAGTTATGGCAAAGTATGGTTGCAAAAAGTTGGTATTCAGTTCATCTGCAACCGTTTACGGCACTCCTGAAAGACTACCTATTGACGAGGCTTGCCATCTTTCAACGACCAACCCATACGGCGCAACCAAACTTATGATTGAAAACATCCTTCGTGACGTATACGCAGCAGATAACGAATGGAATATTCTTCTACTCCGTTACTTTAACCCCGTAGGCGCACACGAAAGTGGACTTATTGGTGAAGACCCCAAAGGTATTCCAAACAACCTTATGCCTTACGTAGCAAAAGTTGCACACGGCATTCTTCCATATCTTAACGTATTTGGTAACGACTACGATACGCCAGACGGCACGGGCGTTAGAGATTACATTCACGTAATGGACCTTGCAGAAGGACACCTTGCAGCACTTGAAAACATTGAAAAGTACGGCGTTGATGCAGTAAACCTTGGTACTGGTGTTGGATATAGCGTACTTGATATGGTTAAGGCATTTGAAAAGGCTTGTGGCCACGAAGTTGCATACAAGATTGCACCTCGTCGTCCTGGTGACATTGCAACCTGCTACGCTTGTCCTGATAAGGCGGCAAAAGAACTCAATTGGAAAGCAAAGAGAAACCTAGACGATATGTGTCGTGATCTTTGGAACTTCCAAAAGAATAGATAGGAGAAAGTATGTATAACGAAAAAATGCATCATTTAGGTAGCGTTCGCTCCGTTATTAGAGAACTCTTTGAGTTTGGCAAAAAAAGAGCGCAAGAGATAGGTGCCGACAAAGTCTACGACTTTTCTCTCGGTAACCCTTCCGTACCAGCACCTAAGTGTGTAAACGAAGCAATTATAGAACTCGTTCAAAACACCCCTTCAACAACACTTCACGGTTATACTTCTGCTCAAGGCGATGCATCGGTAAGAAACGCCATTGCAAACTATATAAACGAGCGTTTTGGAACTAAGTTGACGGGAGATAGCATCTATATGACTGTAGGTGCAGCCGCATCTCTTTGCATCACGTTAAGAGCGTTAAGCGACGGCAAAGACGAGTTCGTTACCATTGCTCCATTCTTCCCCGAGTACACCGTGTTTACCGAAGCAACGGGCGCAAAACTTAGGGTCGTTCCCATTAAAAAGGGAGACTTTCAGGTTGACCTTGTAGAGTTTGAAAAGGCCATTACTCCCTTAACTAAAGGTATTATACTAAACTCTCCAAACAACCCCTCGGGCGTGGTTTACACGGAAGAAACAATTAAAGGTGTTACTGCAATTTTAAGTGCCAAACAAAAAGAGTTTGGTCACCCAATATACCTAATTTCAGATGAACCATATAGAGAACTCGTATACGGAGACGTTAAGGTTCCATACCTTATGAACTACTACGATAACACCATCGTATGCTACTCCTATAGTAAGTCACTTTCTCTTCCCGGAGAAAGAATAGGTTACGTTGCTCTTAGTGATAAACTCCAAAACGAAAGAGATATTTATGCTTGCGTATGTGGTGCAGGTAGAGCGCTCGGTTACGTATGCGCACCAAGTCTTATGCAAAGGGTTGTTGAGAAGTGCTTAAGAGCAACTCCCGACATATCCGAGTATAAAAAGAATAGGGACCTTGTTTACGGCGCTCTAACTGAAATGGGTTACGACTGCGTAAAGCCGGACGGTGCTTTCTATCTTTTCGTAAAGGCACTTGAAGATGATGCTAATGCATTCTCTGAAAGAGCAAAGGAATTAGGATTGTTAATAGTACCTGGCGACTCCTTTGGCGCGCCCGGTTACGTACGCATATCTTACTGCGTATCCTACGATATGATTAAGCGCAGTTTGCCCGCTTTCCAACAACTAATTGATAGTTATAAATAATGTTAAGCATCATTCTTTACGTCTTAATAACGCTTTTTGCAACCACCATCGGTTCCATATCTGGAATGGGTGGTGGTGTTATTATGAAACCGTCATTTGACTTAATAGGTGAATATAGCGCATCGGAAATAGCGGTAGTTACCTCTTGCAGTGTGTTTACTATGTCGCTTGTGTCCGTTGCCTTAAAATTTCTTGGCAAGAAAAAGGACGGGGAAGAAAAGGCTAACTATATAATCGTTATATTTATAGCACTCGGCTCCATTGCGGGTGGATATATCGGCAACTTGCTATTCTCCTTGATGACTGCAAACGCAAGTGATGCCATCGTAAAAATATGCCAAAACTCCGTACTCATTACACTTGTGATTTTTATCATAATATATATGAATACGGCCAATAAACCCAAATCACTCAACTCAAAGAGCAAGGTAGTCGCCATAATAGCAGGACTATTTCTTGGAATAATTTCAAGTTTCTTAGGAATAGGTGGTGGGCCTATGAACGTAGCAATCATCATCTTCCTATTCGGCTACGGCATGAAAACGGCATCAATATGTAGTCTTGTAATAATCATATTCTCACAACTCACTAATATAATAACGATGACCGTTGAGGGTGGTTTCGGCATATATACCGTAAAGATATTACCTTTTGTTGTAGTTACAAGTGTAGTGGGTGCCTTTATCGGTCGTTTCATTACCAAAAAGGTCAGCGAGAAAGGAGCAAAGATATGCTTCCTAATAGCGCAGATTATAATAGTAGGTTTATGTATTTATAATATCACATCTTATTCCCTGTTGATTTAAGACCTCGTATTTTAGCGAATAACATCACAAATTAAAGAGCCTTCCTCGGTCGTTTACTTCAAGTAAAGTCCCATCGGTCGGCTCTTTTTTTGTTCGTTCTTCATCTAAACTGCGAGGTCTTTCAAACTGTGGTGCGTAAGTATTTTAGCGACCTACATCTAAACTAACACGGCTTGTGTTTTAGAGTTCGGTATAGGCTCCAAGGAACACAAACTTATCACAACTCTTTTCAAGTTCGGCAAGAAGATTTTGTACTTCAACTTGTTCAATCTTTGCAGTTACGTCAAAGTAGAATGCAAACTCAAAAGACGTATTGGACATAGGGCGAGACTCAAGTTTCGTAAGGTTTAGTCCAAGAGAGGCAAAACGGTTTAGTACCTTGTTAAGGCTACCTGCTTCGTGTGGGAGATTTGCCATAATGGAAATCTTGTCTGCGTTTTCATAGATCTTAAGTTTCTTTTGGATTGCAATAAAACGGGTGTAGTTGTTTTCGTTGTTTTGAACGTTAGTTTCAAGTATGCTTAAGCCGTAAATGCCGGCGCAATCGTGTGAACAAATGCAAGCAACGTCCGTTCTTTCACTGTCTGCAACGAGTTCGGCAGCCTTTGCGGTATTCTCGCAAACGGTAATCTTAACGTTTCCTAAAGTCTTAATGAAATCAGAGCATTGTGAAACGGCTTGTTCGTGCGTGATAATTTCCTTAATATCCTTAGTTTCGGTACCTGATTTTGCAAGTAAGTAGTGTTGAATACGGAGTTTGATACTTTTTACTATATAGAAATTATGTTTGCGCATAAGGTCGTAAACTGCGTTTACCGAGCCTGCGTTTGAGTTTTCAATAGGGAGTACTCCAAAGTCGCAAAGACCTTTTTCAACGGCCTTGAATACTGCGTCCCAATCTTTAAAGTAGAGTATATCTGCAATGGGAAACATTCTATCCGTTGCAATTTGTGAGTATGCTCCTGCTACACCTTGACAAGCAACGGTTGCAGAGTTTGGGAAAACTTCCATACCTTCTTCAAGGGCCTTTCTAACTTCGGTAATTAGTTTTGAGTTTTGTAGCACGAAACGAGTTTGATAGGCTTTTGAAAGGCTAAATAATTCATCAAACATTTGTTTGCCGTAGAGTTTAATTTCTTCAGGCATATCCTTAGTAACGCGATTTATAATTTCACGCTCTCTTACACCGTCTGCAACCACCTTATTACTTTCTGCCTTAAGTTTGCCAATTTCTTTTGCAACGCTCATTCTTTCCACGAATAGTTTTGCAATTTGGTCGTCAATAGTATCAATGTTTCCACGTAACTCTTGAATGTTTTTCATAATATACTCCTCATAAAACAAAAACCGCACTTGTTAGTGCGGTGATATTATAACTCACAATAAACAATATTTACCGCACGAAAACTAAACTCTATTTCTAAAGCCGAAAACGTTAAAATATTCAAATGCGTTAAAGGTTTTGTTCATCATACTGAAAGTATAAACCTCATTTTTTTAGTTGTCAATACCATTTAAAAAAGAAATTTCAATTTTTTTATTGAAATATCTTTACGTCAATTGTAAAATATAATTATCAACTTTTAGGAGATAGTTATGCTTGAAATTATTTCTAACAATATAGCGGCAACGGTTGCAACAATCGGTCTTTGCATCTACTTTTTCGGCACTGCAGTAGTTTTTATTCTTAACCCCGTTAAGAGTGCTGAAAAATATTCTATGAAACCTAAAGATGAAGCGGGTGTTACGGAAATTAGGGTATATTACGGTGGCATATCATTTGCGCTTGGACTATTCCTTGCTATACTTGCATTCGTATTCGGTAAGCCATTTTATTCTTTAATAGGTGGACTTATTTTTGCTAACACCGTATTCTTTACTCGTTTTGCATTTACCTTCGTTGATAAGGGTTGGAAGTGTGCATACACAAAACTTGCAATACCTGCAGAAGGTGCCTTTATCGTTGCGTTGTGGGTATGCTTTGCAATTGCAGTTGCAGTTGAAGGAGCCCTTGCGTAGTTAATATGGATTACGGCGTACTAAAGAATAAGAAATTAATAATCTTTGACCTTGACGGCACACTCGTTGACTCTCTTGACGTATGGAATAAAGTTGACTCTAAGGTCGTAAGCGTCATACGCGGTGATGGCAAGGTGGAAGAGCAAGAAATGCAACCGCTAAGAGATGAAGCCCTTAGACTTTTTTCATATAGTGAAAATCCTTATAAGGATTATTGTGGATATCTTAAAGAGAAGTTCAACTCAAGTTACACCCAAGAAGAAATTTATAAACTTAGGTATGATATAGCAGGGGAACTTATTGAAAAGGAAGTAAAGTATAAACCTTTTGCACCTGAATTTATCAAGAAATTAAAGGCTGATGGCAAGGTACTTGTAATTGCAAGTGCAGCGCAAAGGAAGAATATAGAAATCTATCGTAATCTAAACAAAAACATTATAAATAACGCAAGAATGGACGACTATTTTTCCTTAATTCTTGCAAGAAACGATTGCAAGGAAATAAAGCCTAATCCGGAAATTTTCCTTAAAGTGTTTGAACGTTTTCCATTTAAGAAGGAAGAGGCCATCATTTTTGAGGACTCTCTTGTAGGTCTTCAAGCGGCAAAGAGGGCAGGTGTTGAGTGCGCAATCGTTTACGACAGACACTCCGACTACGAAAGGGAAGAAATTAACGCTCTTGCCGACTATATGATACAGTCTTATGAAGAATTGGTATAATAAAAGCCACCTAAAAGGTGGTTTTTTAAAATTGTGTATTGAAGTTATTAAAATAGTATGTTAAAATAAATAAGATATCATCTTAAATACGAAAGGAGAAGAAATGATTACTAAGTTTAGACGCGCAAGTAAGTT
>JAZQVF010000007.1:0-2207 GCA_045631675.1 Candidatus Stercoripulliclostridium sp. | reverse complement strand
CGGACTCGAACCAACGACCTGCCGGGTATGAACCGGCCGCTATAACCAACTAAGCTACGCCGCCATACCAACGTTACTGGTTAACGCCTAAATATAATAGCAAGTAAATTTAATCTTGTCAACAAATTTTTATTCTTTTTTTAAAAATATTCTTGGCTTTTTGGGAAGGACTATTTTATAGCCCTTCCTTTTGCCGTATTTTCCTTTTAATAGTAATATCTATTCCTTTCGTTACTCTCTTTGAGTTTCCTTTCCATATTCTCCCTTTCAAGGTTTGCTTGCTTTTGTACCTCGTTAAGTTCTGCACCGTGCTTGAAAATTAAAGAGAAGATAAGCATCATAATTCCCGTTCCTATGCTTGCAGTATAGGTTATATCTCCAAGTATACTTTCAGGATTTGCGCTGAGCATTATTATCTCAATTGCAAATACTACTATTCCCATAACTATTGGTAAAACTATTGCAAGAATACCAACTTTCTTCAATTTTTTTGCACCCTCAAAGGTAAAGGGCGTGCCTTCTTTTAGTTCAAACTTAAAGTATTTCTTTGATTGGTTTGCTATAATAAGTTCAGTTAGACAGGCAATAAAGGTAACGATCATCGTATAGATTACCGCTTCCTTAGTGAATACCATTCCCATATCTTCGCCTAACTCGCCAAGTTCAAGTTCACTAGTTGCCGTTTCAATTATCATATCCCCTTCAAGATAGAAAACGATACCACCTATTAGTGCGCCCACCATACCGATTATAGAGAATATTAGTACTAAAATGCTAACAACCTTTCCAAATCTCATTAAGCCTTGAATTGTTCTTAAAGTCTTTTTCATAATTTTCTCCTTATTTGGTTATTTTTTTAATATATTCGCAAGCCGTTTGCATTGCACGTTTTGCTTCCGGCATCCATATTTTCAAATGGAAGTCGTGGAAAGAGTTAAAGAAATGTGTACCGTGATATCTTTCGTACTCAACGCCCTCTTCTTCAAACTTTTTGAGTAGTTTTTTGTTGTGTGGGTTGGTAACGAAATCTTGGGCGCCCGTTACTACAAGCGTTCTTGGGAAATCCTTGTTGATATAGGGAATGGGGTTAAGGAAGTCAAGATATTCACTCTTTTCATAGTCCTTAACTCTCTTTATTCCTGCAATACCCTTAAGCATAGCGTCAAGAATGGGGAAACGGAACCAAAATTCCGTAAAATCGTAAGGTCCACAAAAGAGCATTGCTCCCTTAAATTCTATGCCACACGAAGATACGCCAAACTTTTGTTGCCACTTTGTATCCATATTTGTAACGATTGTTACCGCTGAAAGATGTGCGCCTGCAGAGTCACCGGTAATTACAACCTTATTAAGGTCAAGTTTGTACTTTTCACTATTTTCCTTAACCCACTTTAACGCACTAAAAATATTTTGCACTTCATCTTTGTAAGTATATTTTGGAGTTAAAGCATAGTTAACGTTTATAACGAAGTTACCGTCGTTTGCAAACTGAATGCAAACTCCCCTTCTAAAACGCTTGTCTCCCGTAATCCATCCGCCACCGTGAACGTTGAAAACCACGGGATAAAGCCCATTCTCAGGCAACTTGTTTTCATCAAAAAGTAGGTCAAGTTTACAAACTTCAGGCATACCGTCGTCATAAACGACGTCGTTAATTTCCGTTACGTTTGGATACTTCAAGCCGTTTGCGCCCTTGTGTTTAATTAGGTCGTCAACGTAAAATGCTCTTGCTAAAAAAGACATGCTATTTTTCCATCCTTATAAGTTTTACGCTCATATTTTTTAGGTAGAAAACCACCTTTCCCTTTCTACCCTTAATTTCCTTTTCTTTCCATACGTCGGTAAGTTTTCCCGACTTTTCACTTCTCACTACCACCCTTTTGGGGATTTTATTCTTTGACGTATTAAAGTATGCTCGGTATTCCCTATCGTTTACTTTGATACCCCAAACTGAATAATTATCGCTATACTCAATCAAGGTTGTTTCGGTGCCGTTTTGGTTTATATCTATAATTTCCCTTTGCTTAAAGAAGGATAAGTCTTCTTCCTTGCTTTCAGGAAGATGCCCACCAATCATAAGGGGCGAGCGCATAATTGCCCAAAGAGTAAGCATTACTTCTTTTTCCGATTTAGTTAGTTTGCTATCCCTTTCGCCACCAAATCCACCACACTTCAATAGTCTGCCAATAGGTAGCATATCAAGGTCG
>JAZQVF010000006.1:0-2296 GCA_045631675.1 Candidatus Stercoripulliclostridium sp. | reverse complement strand
TTTTGCTTGCTTGCCGAGTGCATCTTGGTCTATTGCAATAAGGTGCTTGTTGGAGATAATCTTTAAGATATCTTCACCCATACTTCTTAGGTCGTTGCCGAGAAGTAGGGGAGAGGCCATCATGCACCAAAGGGCAAAGTGTGCTTCGTTTTCGTTGTAGGTAAAATTGCCTACGCCTACTTCCAACATATCGGGGTCGTTCCAATGTCCTACGTCTGCATAAGTGTAAAGTTCAACGTTATGCTCGTAGAGATTTTTTATAGAATTCCAATTGTGGTAGATATCTCCCGTAGTGCGCCAAAGGTTTCCTGCACTCTTTCCCCAAAGATGTGGCTCGCCACTACCCCATTCGCAAATGGAGAAAGCAATGGGTTTTTCTTCCACTCCGTTATCCTTTGCGTAGTCAAGAGTTGCTTGTTGAATACACTCTCCTGCGCGTTGGAATTGTAGCATATCGGAAGTAGATTTGTTGTTGATAGGGTTAAAGAGAGCAATCTTATTCTTGCCTTCTTTAAGAGTTATAATCTTTTGAGTGAAGTATTCTTGCCAGTGATATATTTCCTTTGGAATGTGAATTAAGTCAAGTTTGTCATCGTTTACTTGTACGCCAAGGAGTTTTTCATACTTAGGATAAAGTTCGTGCGTGTAAACGGTAAGAACGTATTCACCTTCTTTTTGTACTTCCACTTGCCATTCAATTTTACCTTCACCTGCATCTAAGCCACTACAATGTTTTTTAAACCTTTGGGTACTATTCCAACGCTTTTTGGGATACTTAGTTTTGAAAATATGTGCGCTACCGTATCTCGTGCCATCTTCTACAGAATAAAGTTTAGTGGGTTTTACGCCCTTTTCGGAAAGGGCAATGCCTGCAACGAGTGGTGCGTATTTAGTGTAAGGCACGTTGTGGCAGTAGTCCAATTTCCAATACTCAACACCCCAACTTGCAAAGGTGTATGCATCAATATATTCCTTTCCTTGTGAGCCGGGGAAGTGTTGGCAAGTTAGAGGTCCGTTACAGGAATATATGCCAAGTTTCATACCAAGTGCGTTAACCTTTTCAGTAAGTGCCTTTATGCCACTTGGGAAAGTTACGGGGTCGCTAACGAGTTCTCCTTTAACGTTTCTTTCCTTTGCTTCCCAACAATCGTCAAGGTTGAAATAGTTGTAACCAAGGTCTACGAGTCCACTTTCTTTCATAACCTTAGCCATTTCATAGAGCATAGTTTCATCTATGTTTTCCTTAAAAACGTTCCAAGAATTCCAACCCATAGGGGGAGTTTTGCAAAGTCCGTTTTCAAAAACCTTTTGGTTGTATAAGGTAGGTATCTTCTTTTCCTTAGGGGTAACTAAGGTGCGAGCGTAACAAATGGGGCAAGCGCCGTTTCTTTTTCTCATAATTAACTCCTTATTCTATAGTAACGTTTTCTAAAACGATGGAATCGCTAAGATTATTCTTCTTAACCTTCAAGCCGTTGCCGTATGCTTTGAGATAGGTAACCACCCCGTTTTCCCACTTGAAGTCAATGGTATAGCCACCGCGTAATTTTTGACCTTTTACTTCGCCGTTTGAAATAAGGGAGGGAAGAGCGGGGAGCATTTCAACGGTATCCTTTTCAATTTGAGCAAGCATTTCGTTTACACCGTGTACAAAACCGAAGTTGCCGTCAATTTGGAACAAGCGTGGTGGGTGCATATCAAACAAGTTTTTAAATATTGCTTTACCAAGCACTCTTGAAAGCACAAGATTGCAGTTATCCCTTTCTCTAAGTCTTGCAGAGAGTGCAAGCGCCCAAGCGCCACTCCAACCGTAGTAGTACTTTACGTTGAATATGCGAGTATGGAATAGCCTTCTTACCCATTCTCTTTCTTCAGGGTGGGAATAATAGCCAATTTGACGAGCAGGGTGGAATGCGTAAAGGGGAGAGAAGTGTCTATGTCCCATTTCAGGCGTGGGATAGTAGTTAGCCCACTCCACAAGGCCGTCAATATCTTCCATAAAGGGATAAAGTTTTGGAAGAGTTTCCTTAATTTTTTCAGCCAATTCGCCCTTTGGCATAAGTTCAAGATAGTCCGTTAAACTTTCCCTAATTATGCCCATTTCAAAAGAAGATGCGTAGTCAAGGTCCACTCTATGACCATTTTTCATAAAGGAGTTTTCAGGGCTTGCAGAAGGGCAAGTTACGAGATATCCGTCGTGCTCAACAAGATAACCAAGGATAAACTTTACGTTACTCGTAACTATTTCTTCAATATCCTTTCGTTTATCCAACATATCCCCATAAAGGAAATGTTC
>JAZQVF010000005.1:0-9386 GCA_045631675.1 Candidatus Stercoripulliclostridium sp. | reverse complement strand
AGGGTAAGCACGGTTACACCGATTTTAGACAATGGAACTTTTACCATAAACTCTATAAAGCGATAAGAGAGGTGGATGGTAACCACGTTCTCATAATGGAATCGGTTTGGGAGACGAGTGGACTACCCGCACCCATTACCTATAATTGGGAAAACGTAGCATACTCTTACCACAACTACGGTTGGGATAAGATAAACGACTTTGCATATCAAAAGGAATTCACCGACAAAAAGGTAGGTGATTACGTTGTACTTAGAGAGAAATACGAAGTACCATTGTTTGTGGGCGAATTCACGCTCTTTTCCAACGTTGAAAGCTGGAATTATGCTCTAAACGAATATGAAAAGAATAACGTAAATTATGCCATTTGGACTTATAAAGTCCACACGGGCGGTAAAGCGTCCTCTTGGGGTATCTACTACGGAGGAGGCGAAAAGGTGGACGTAGCAAACGATAGCTATGAAACCATTTTGGCAAAGTGGAGTGCCGAGAGCACGTTGAACTCATACGAATACAATAAACTTTACGATAATATATTGCACAAAGGAGAATAACCATGGCAGAACTTAAAGGCGTATTTTATTATGGCCAAACTAAAAACGGACATTTCAATTTCCACTTGAAAGCTCCAAACAGAGAAACTATCGGTGTATGTGAAGGCGCATATGCAGATTTAAGCAGTTGCAAGAAGGGTATTGCATCCGTTCAAAAGTTTGCACCTGCAGTAGTAGAAAAGATTGAAGATCTTACTCTTGTAAAACCTATGGATCCACTAAAGTTCCCCAAGGCAGAAGTTTACAAGGATAAGCAAGGCAAGTTCCGTTTCCGTATTTACGCTAACAACGGCAACCTCGTATGCATTTCTGAAAGTGGTTATGCAAGCAAAGAAAGTGCAAAAGCAGGCATTGCATCCGTTGCAAAGTGGGCTCCTAGCGCTGACGTTATGAGCGAAAAGGATTACCTTGAACTTATTAAGAAGAAATAAAAATAAACATTTTGGAGGCAAAATGAAAGCAGTCAAACTCATTAATGAAAACTGGCTATTTACCAAAGAAGGTGTTGAAGAAATGGTAAACGTTCCACATTGTTGGAATGCTGTTGACGGACAAAACCAACCCAACTATTATCGTGGAAATTGTTCCTACAAGAAGACCTTAGAAGGTCTTAGTGGTATCACTATAGTTAGATTTGAAGGTGCTAACTCCGTTGCAAAAGTATTTGCTAACGGCAATCTTATCCAAACCCACAAGGGTGGATATTCAGCATTCTCTGCAGACCTTACTGCTTACGTTGTAGATGGCAAGTGTGAACTTGAAGTACAAGTAGACAACAGTGATTTTGAAGACGTATATCCTTCAACCGCAGACTTTACTTTCTATGGTGGAATTTATCGTAACGTAACCTTATTTACCGGCATTGAAAAGGGATATTTTGACCCCGTTAACTATGGTGGAAGTGGTGTTAAAGTTACCCCTCGCCTTGATGATGGCAAGTGGACTTTAACCCTTTCAAGTGCAATCTACGGAGCAGGCGACAAGGTTGTTTATAGCGTATTAAACAAAGAGGGAGAAGAAGTACTTTCACTTGAAGCAAAGCCATACCAGGCAGTAGTATCAGTTATGGAAAACCCCAACCTTTGGGATACTGAAAATCCATATCTATATACCGTAAAAGCCTCTTTATTCGTAGGCGAAGAACTTGTTGACGAGTCTTCTACTCGCTTTGGTGTAAGGGAAATTGTGTTTGACAGTGAAAAGGGTTGTATCCTTAACGGCAAGAGCGTTAAACTCAAAGGTGTTTCTCGCCACCAAGATAGAGAAAACCTTGGTAACGCACTAAGTTATGAACACATCAAGGAAGATATTGACCTTATCAAAGAAGTTGGTTCTAACTCCATTCGTCTTGCACACTATCAACAAAACCAAATCATATACGACCTATGTGATGAAAACGGCATTCTCGTATGGGCAGAAATCCCCGTTATTTCTCGTTGGTCACAAAAGAAACTTGATAACGCAAAATCACAACTTGTTGAACTCATCAATCAAAACTACAATCACCCATCAATTTTCTGCTGGGGCGTGCAAAATGAAATTACCATCGGTGGCGGTGGTGGAGCATCTAAGAAGTGCGTAAAGGGAGTTAAGGAACTCAACGATATTGCAAAGTCAATGGATGACACTCGCCCAACCACTTGCGCTCAAGTTATGATGGCAACTAAGACCGACCCCCTTAACTACGTAACCGACATTTTAGGTTTCAACATTTACTACGGTTGGTACGTACAAAGATACGTTGATATTGACCAATGGCTTGACGAATTCCACGCTCAAAACCCCAACCTTAAACTTTGTCTTTCCGAGTATGGTGCAGAGGCAGTACTTCGTTATTATTCTTCAAATCCCGCTCAAGGCGATTATGGTGAACAATATCAAGCACTTCTTCACAACCACTATGCAAACGCAATTATGTCACGCGACTGGATGTGGGGTGGCTACGTATGGAATATGTTTGACTTTGGCTCTGCAATTCGTAACGAAGGTGGCGTAGCGGGAAAGAACAACAAGGGCTTGGTAACCTTTGATAGAAAGATAAGAAAGGATTCTTTCTATGCATATAAAGCATATTGGAGTGATGAAAAATTCGTTCACGTTGGTGGAGAAAGATATGCACTTCGTGCAATCGGCAAGTCAAGAGTTGACGTATTCAGCAATCTTGATGAAGTTGAACTTACCGTAAACGGCGTAAGTTACGGCAAGAAGTCTGGTAAACTCACAACCTTTGAAGTTGATATCGTAGCAGGTGAAAACGTTATCGTTGCAACTGCGGGGGAATATACTCATACCATCAAAGTAGAAGGTGTAGAAGAAGAGCCTGCAAGTTACAAGTGCAACCAATCAGGAAACTTTGTACGCAATTGGTTTGCAGCAGACGATTCAACCACCGCAGAAGATTGTCTATCAATCAACGATAAAGTAGGCGTTGTACTTGCAAGCGAAGACGTAAAGGCAATGCTTGGCAGCAAACTACCAGCATGGGTAGGCAAAGTGCTTGCACCTTTCAAAGTAAAGACACTTTTGAAAATTGCACGTATAGCACCCGAAATGCATGGAATTATTAATAATTTCCTTCAAACCATCAAAAAGTAAAACGCGTTAGTTAAGCGAATAATTTCACAAAACCAAGTCTCCCTGCGGGGCGCAGTACTTCAGTACAGCAACCCCTTGGGAGACTTTCTTTTGCTCATTCTTCATCTAAACTAACGCGTTTTACCTAAACTTCGTTAAAGAGAGAAATAGTTCAAACTTTATTTCTTTCAATATCACGCGATTTTAGCACTGCAACTTGTAACCAAACGGGGACAAGTTATTTTTATAAAAAATAAAATTCCTTTTTGCTATTGAAACCTAAGCCGTTTTCATTTATACTTTAAATATAAGAAACTTAGGATAAATGGAGTTTTGTAATGATTGAAAAAAATATTTATGGTATCCACATTCAAAAGAATAATACAGCATTAAGTAAAGAGAATCCACATATTTGTATTGGCTGGTCACTTATGGGAGATATGTCCGGTTTAAGCACCAAAGATGATATTGAAAGTGCACATAAAAAAGTATGGCCATCAGCGAAAAAAAATAGTCGCATTGTGGATGTTGGTCAATTGCAAAGATTTGTGAATGAAACGAATGTTGGTGACTATGTTCTCTATTGCAAGGATAATATAGTCCACATAGGCACAATAACATCGGACTATTATTTTAATAATATTGATATAATTGGGGAGGACTCCGATTATAGAAATGTTCGAAATGTTAATTGGATTAAACATATTCCGATTGATATATTTTCGCAAGAATTTAGAAGGTCAATTAATTCTGCGATGTCATATTTTTCTATGTCTAAATATAATGCAGAAGTGGAATCTGTACTAAAAGATGAATATTTGCTTTTAAATGCATCATTTTTAAGGCTCCAAAAGGCAAAAGAAATCAATCCTGATAGTTATGATGGATCTTATTTATTAACAAGGAAAATTGTAAAGGCATATAAGGACATTTCTTTTTCTCATTTAGACAACAGGGACCTTGAATTAATTTATTTTGCGACCATAGGAACTTGGACATCAACATTCCAAAATAAAAAAGAAAGAACGCTTAAGTCACATTTGCCTAATGATAAAAAAGAGTCTATTTTAAAGTTAATAGATCAATTACAATATGAAACCAATGCTGGCGTGTTCTCGAATGCCCAAAATAGTCATTTTGACAAACCTATTATGGGAATGTTTGGCACAGGTTTTGGAAGCTTTTCCAAAGTGGACAGTCACCAGATTGGAAGGCTTATAAACATGTTCGTGAAAGTTGTTGAAAGCGATGATGAAGAAACGTGTCTATCGATTGTAAAAAACACATTGGTTGATGAGATTAAGGGGATTAAAACGGGCGTTCTTACTACCATTTTACATTGTTTACAACCATTTTATTTTCCAATCATGAATGGCAATCAAGGTGTTGGTTGTTCTTTATATAATAAATTAGGAATAACAATAAAACAGCCTAAAGAAATTACGGCTTATGTAGATAATGTATATAACATCAAAGAATTTAGAGATAAACATTTTTCTTTTAAAAATTATAGGATATTTGATTTGGAATCTACAACATTGCAAGAA
This sequence comes from Candidatus Stercoripulliclostridium sp., assembly GCA_045631675.1. Lineage (GTDB taxonomy): Bacteria > Bacillota > Clostridia > Christensenellales > DTU072 > Stercoripulliclostridium_A. The sequence continues at coordinate 4,711 of JAZQVF010000005.1, read as the reverse complement.
GTGAACTATTGGTGGATAAACGCATCTCCCCAATATTGGTCTTTTAGTAATATAGGAATAGGAGAAGAGGTGGAATGGGAATTGTATAGCGAAAAAGGAAATAAGAGGCAAATTTTCTCAAACTTCTTAAGAGCAAAGGAAGGGGATTTAATTGTAGGGTATGAGTCAAGTCCAATTAAAAAAGTGGTAGCATTAGGTCAAGTTTCGCAAGAGAATGATGGCAAATGCATAAAAATACGCAAGACAAAAGTTCTCACAAATCCTATTTCATATAATACACTAAAATCTATTGCAGAGCTTCAAAATATGGAATACTTTAGGATAGAAAGAGGGTCAATCTTTAAATTAAGTAAAAACGAATATGACGCCATTCTTGGGCTCATCAAAGAATGTGAGATGGAAGAAGACCAAGAGAACACTTTAATAGATGAAATTCCAGATCCTACAACCCCGGTAAACGAGCCTATGACATACACCAAAGAAGACTTATTGCGTGACGTTTATATTGATGAAAGTCAATATACAACGTTAGTAGACCTGATAAAATTGAAGAAAAACGTTATTCTTCAAGGAGCACCAGGTGTTGGCAAGACATATATGGCCAAGAGACTTGCTTATTCTATGATGAATTGCAAAAATGATGATAGGATACGAGTGGTTCAATTTCACCAAAACTATTCCTATGAAGATTTCATTATGGGCTATAAGCCAACCGAGGATGGAAAATTCAAGTTGACCAACGGCATATTCTATGACTTTTGTCAAAAGGCAAGAGCAGATAAAGATAACAAGTATTTCTTTATTATAGACGAAATCAACCGCGGTAACCTTTCCAAGATTTTTGGTGAACTAATGTTGCTTATTGAAAACGACCATAGAGAAGAAAGAGTTGCCCTTGCTTATAAGCCAGATGAATTGTTTAGTGTGCCAGAAAATCTTTACATAATCGGCATGATGAATACCGCAGACCGTTCACTTGCTATGATAGATTATGCACTACGTAGAAGATTTAGTTTCTATACTGTAAAACCAGCGTTTAATAATGGAACGTTTAATGAACGTGTTGCAAAGTACAGTGATAGTAGAGTAAATAAGGTAATAGAGAAAGTAGTGTCACTAAACAAAGCTATTCAGAGTGATGCCTCTTTAGGTGAAGGTTTTGTTATCGGTCACAGCTATTTTTGTGTTGATGAAAAAGATAATGAAAAATGGATTGACAACGTTGTAAACTACGACATAATTCCTATGCTTAGGGAATATTGGTTTGACAACAACGATGAATATAACAAGCACGTAAGCTCACTCAAAGAAGCCTTGAATGATAACGCATAATAACCACGTAATAAAAAATATTTATTATATGCTCACCTATGTTTTTAAGGCACTTAAACAAGATGAGTATAAAACGATAAGCGGTGAAAAGTTTGATAACATTCACTCGCTTCTTGCTGCGATACTTTCAAAAGGTATTGCCCACCAAATCAAGAGGGGATTGCATAGAGATTACGTTGAGGTGAATGAAGAGCTTTCAACGTTGCGTGGGAAGATAAATATACTACCAAGCGCAAGGCTAATTAACATGGGGAAAAATAAGCTTGATTGTACGCACGATGAATATTCAGTCAATAGCACACTAAATCGCATATTAAAAACAACAATGATTCTGCTAATTAGAAATAAAAAAGTAGATGATTTGTATAGGAATGAGCTCAAAAGGATGTTGCCTTATTTTACAGAGGTAGAAGAGATACAAGTCAGTGAAATTAGGTGGAAAGCTCTTAAGTTTGAGCGTAACAATGAAAGCTACAGAATGCTAATTAATATCTGCTATTTTGTGATCGCAGGACTACTGCTTAACACGGAAAAAGGTAGCCACAAAATGGCAAGTTTTCTTTTTGAAAAAGAGATGCATACCTTGTATGAACATTTCATATTAGCATATTATAGCTACCATTATAACGGTGTTTTGGATGCCAAAGCGCCAAAAATAGAGTGGCTAACAGATGATGATAAGAAACCACTTCTTCCAGAAATGCATACGGATATTACTCTTTATGATAAAAAGAGCGACAAGAAATTAATAATCGATGCTAAGTACTATTCTAAGATATTTACAAGTACGCAGTACAACAAAGAAACCTTGCGTTCTGCTCATCTATACCAAATATTTGCATACGTGCAAAACGAAGATAAATACAACGAGGGAAACGTAGGTGGAATGTTGCTTTATGCCAAGACGGATGACGAATGCTTTGAAGACAAATATGATTTTACAATTAAGGGCAATGCAATTTCTGCAAGGACGCTTGATCTTTCTCTTGAGTTCCATAGCAAGGACCCAACGGTTGAAACTATCAGAAAGAATCTTGATAGAATCGTTTTTGAATTTTTCGGTATTCAACCAACACAGGCAATAAAGGTATAAAGAAATAATAAAGCAAAAAAGTTTATTATAAAACGCGTTAGTTTAGATGAAAGACGAAGGAAAATAAAAAACCGTTAGGGTTGCTGTACTGGCGTACTGCGCCCTAACGGTTTCTTTTACTTGGGCATACGTTTTAATTCTACCATTACCATTACGGCTCCCGCAATAAATGCAATAAGGTCGGAAATTGGGGCTGCAAACATACATCCGTCAACACCCATATAAATTGGTAAAATTATTAGCAAGGGAAGTAGGAATATAACTTGCTTAATAAGGGAAAGAAGGGCGCCCTTTAATGCTTTACCTATTGCTTGGAAGAATGTGGTTGAAGCAATTTGTACACCGTTTAAGAAGGTAAAGAATAGGAATACGCGAAGATATTTAGTTCCAAATTCAAAGTATAATTCACTACCTTCACCAAATAATGAAATCAATGGACGAGGTATAGCCATAAATAGCGTGAATGCAACGAGAGAAAAAATGAAAGAGGCAAGCACTGCAAGTTTAAGTGTATCTCTAACACGTTTGTAATTCTTTGCACCGTAGTTGTACCCAAATATAGGTTGTGCACCTTGCACGATACCTATGATTACTGCTATGAAAATCATAGAGATTTTTGCAACGATGCCCGCAATAGCAATTGGTATATCACTTCCGTAAATGGATTCTGCTCCGTATTTCTTGAGCATATTATTACTTACGATTTGTATAACCATTGTACTAATTTGGAATATGAAACTTGAGATGCCAACGGTAGCAACGATTTTTGCAATTTTAAGTTTGGGGATAAAGTCTTTTATAGATTTAAACTTTACGTTTCTAAACCAAATAAAGTAGAGCGCACATATAACGGCAGAAAGAATTTGACTTATGAGCGTTGCCCAGGCGGCGCCTGACATTCCCCAACCGCAAACAAAAATAAATATGGGGTCAAGTATGGTGTTTAGTATTGCACCGATGAGAACGGAAAGCATACTAAAAATAGGCGAACCATCGGCTCTAATTATAGGATTGAAACCTGTTGAGAAAAGCAAAAATGGGATACCAAAAGAAGTAATACGAGTATACTCAATGGCGTAATCAAGGGTTTGGTCAGTTGCACCAAACGCCAACATTAAATCTTTTAGGAAGACGTTAACCACAATCATTATAATAAGACCGCTAACGACTAAAAGTGTGGTTACGGTGCCAACGATTGAGCGCGCTTTATCGGGATTATTTCTACCTATTTCTAAGTTGAAGTTAGCGCTACCGCCGAGTCCTAGCATCAAGCCTATTGCCATACAAATAGTGGTTAATGGGAAAGCAACGGAAGTTGCGGCATTGCCAAGATACCCTACGCCGTGACCTATGAAAATTTGGTCAACGATATTGTAAAGAGAGTTAACTAAATTTGCGATGATTGCAGGTACGGCAAGGGAAAAGAGAAGTTTGGGGATAGACTTATTCCCCATTGGATTTTGAATAATATTTTCCTTTTTTTCCACGATAATTTCTTCCATAATTACTTCTCTTTCGTTTTTTCTAAGGTATTTTAGCACAAGGCAAAGTTAAACTCAAACAAATAACTATGTTTTTAAAAAACATACTATTGAAAAAGTGGTAAAGTGGTGTTAAAATGGTAGTATGAAATACTACAACCCATTTGAAAAGAAAGTACCACCACCTTTGTCTCCTGAAGTTTTTGATAGAAACGTTATGGAAAGCGTGAAAACGAAGCGTCTCAAAGATAGAATTGAGATTACTTTGCCGTGTGGTATAAATGAAAAGGACAAGGAATTCACCTTCACTATGTACGATATAGATAATTATACCGTTGAATTTCGTGATGGTGGAAAGGCGCTTGAAGAACTTTCAAAGAGGGTTGAGGTTGAAAAATTCCAAAAGAGATTGAAAGAGTTTTGCAAGAGAGAAGGGCGCCTGAGTATAAAAGGCGGGCGAGAATTGGTGCTTACTTGTCACGTACAAAGTGTGTCTTTACTGCTATGGGATTTTTACGACTTTTACTCATATTGTGCACTCGTTGCAAACTTTGACTTATACCCATTGTCGCAAAATATGGCTTGGTATGGAAAGGAGGACTTAGATGAATAACTTGGACCTCTTTGAAAAAGCGATGGGTGAACTTTGCATAAGTAGGGAGATGGACGGATATCTTGACGTATGCACTTTGTTTTTCTTTGACGGAGATAGTCAAAGTTTCCGTCTTGAAGAGGTGGCGCCCAAGACCTTAAAACTCTACACGGCTCCAAACGTATTGGAGTGGTTTTGCCAAGTTATGATAGA
>JAZQVF010000004.1:0-13007 GCA_045631675.1 Candidatus Stercoripulliclostridium sp. | reverse complement strand
TGCTTCGTCAACGTTCATAAAGATTCTGCCTTCGCCCTTTGCGCCTTCCTTAACTTGGGTTAGGTAGTATGAACCGATAACCATGTCTTGGGTAGGTGAAAGAATTGGCTTACCATCAGAAAGTTTAAGTACGTTGTTGGTTGAAAGCATAAGGAATCTTGCTTCAACTTGTGCAGCAATTGATAGTGGTACGTGAACAGGCATTTGGTCACCGTCAAAGTCAGCGTTGAATGCTGAACATACGAGTGGGTGAAGTTTGATTGCTCTACCTTCTACGAGAACGGGTTCAAATGCTTGGATACCCAAACGGTGCAAAGTAGGAGCACGGTTTAGAAGAACTGGGTGATCTTTGATAACTTCTTCAAGGATATCCCATACGATTGCCTTACCACGTGCAACTGCATTCTTTGCGCTCTTGATGTTTTGGCTGTGGCCTTGTTCAACAAGTTTTCTAAATACGAAAGGCTTGAAGAGTTCTATTGCCATTTCCTTTGGTAGACCACATTGGTAAAGTTTGAGTTCAGGTCCTACAACGATAACTGAACGGCCTGAGTAGTCAACACGCTTACCAAGTAGGTTTTGACGGAAACGACCTTGCTTACCACGTAGCATATCGCTTAGTGACTTGAGTGAACGGTTGCCGGGGCCGGTTACGGACTTGCCGTGCTTGCCGTTGTCAATGAGTGCGTCAACTGCTTCTTGGAGCATTCTCTTTTCGTTACGGATAACGATGTCGGGTGCGCCACTTTCAACCATCTTCTTTAGGCGGTTGTTACGGTTGATAACTCTTCTATAAAGGTCGTTAAGGTCGCTGGTTGCAAATCTACCACCGTCAAGTTGTACCATAGGACGGAGATCTGGGGGAAGTACGGGTAGAGCGTCAAGAACCATCCATTCAGGATCGTTACCACTTACTCTAAATGCTTCCACGATATCAAGACGCTTTGCAGCCTTTTGTTGCTTGTTACCGGTTGAGGTATTAACGATTTCTTTTAGTTCTGCACTTTCTGCTTCAAGGTCAATTTCACGAAGAAGAATCTTGAATGCTTCTGCACCCATACCTACCTTGAAACTATCGGGTCCGAACTTTTCAAGTGCTTCTCTATATTCGTCATCCTTAATAACTTGCTTCTTGAAGAAGTCGGAAGTACCGGGATCAAGAACAACGTGTGCTGCATAGTAGATAACTTGTTCTACTTGCTTAGGACTCATATTAAGGATGGCACTAATACGGCTTGGAACACCGCGGAAGTACCAAATATGTGCTACGGGAGAGGCAAGTTCAATGTGTCCCATTCTCTCACGACGTACCTTTGACTTGGTAACTTCTACACCACACTTATCACAAATAGTGCCTTTAAATCTTACTCTCTTATACTTACCACAATGACATTCATAGTCTTTGGTAGGTCCAAAGATTTTTTCACAGAACAAACCGTCTTTTTCAGGTTTTTGAGTTCTATAGTTGATAGTCTCGGGCTTGGTTACTTCACCACGTGACCACTCTCTTATTTTTTGAGGAGAGGCAAGAGAAATTTGCATTGCATCAAAGCTATTAATTTCTATCATATTTACTACCTCCTATTATTCTTCATCAAAGGTGAATTCGCTAAAGAGCAATTCTTCCGCTTCACTACGATCTGCATAACCTGCGTTGTCGCCGATGAAATCTTCAATAGTGAAATCGTCGTCGTCAGCGTCGTCGTCTTCGCCTAAGGAATCAAACATATCGCCGAATGCAAGGTTGTCTGACGTGTTATCGCCAAGGTTTGCAAATAGACTATCAAATGATTCGTCAAAGATATCGTTTTCAATAGGTTCAATTGCTTCGCCCTTTTCTTCAGCAGGTTGATTTTGTACAACAGGTTCAAATACTTGTGCTGCATCATCGTCAAGTTCAGCAAGTTCAACTTCTGCATTGGTGTCGGTAAGAAGTTTAACGTCCAAGCAAAGTGATTGCATTTCCTTCTTGAGAACTTTGAATGCTTCTGGTAGTCCAGGAGCAGCCATAGTTGCGTTTGGCTTGATGATGGAATCAAATACCTTTTGTCTGCCCATTACGTCGTCTGACTTAACGGTAAGCATTTCTTGTAGGATATTTGCTGCGCCGTATGCTTCAAGTGCCCAAACTTCCATTTCACCGAATCTTTGGCCACCGAATTGTGCCTTACCACCAAGAGGTTGTTGGGTAACGAGTGAGTATGGACCAACTGAACGTGCGTGAATCTTATCGTCAACAAGGTGGATAAGTTTGAGCATGTACATATAACCTACGGTTACGGGGTTTTCAAACTTTTCACCGGTTCTGCCGTCAAATACTTCAAGTTTACCGTTTTCAGGTAGTCCGTTTTCACGGAACATTTCTTGTATATCGTTTTCAGTTGCACCGTCAAATACGGGGGTTGCAACCTTAAGTCCTAACATGCTTGCAACTAAGCCTAAGTGAACTTCAAGAACTTGTCCAATGTTCATACGGCTTGGAACGCCCAATGGGTTAAGTACGATTTGGAGAGGAGTACCATCTGCAAGGAATGGCATATCTTCCTTAGGAAGAACTCTACTGATAACACCCTTGTTACCGTGACGTCCTGCCATCTTGTCGCCAACACCAATCTTTCTCTTTTGAGCAATATAAACTCTTACCATCATATTAACGCCGGGTGCGAGTTCATCTTTGTTTGCTCTCGTAAAGATCTTAACGTCAACAACGGTACCTTCGCCACCGTTTGGAACCTTTAGTGATACGTCACGTACTTCACGTGCCTTTTCGCCAAAGATAGCGCGAAGAAGTCTTTCTTCAGGGGTAAGTTCGGTTTCGCCCTTAGGAGTTACCTTACCAACGAGATAATCCCCTACTCTTACTTCTGCACCAACCATAACGATACCGTTTTCATCAAGGTGCTTGAGAACTTCTTCACTTACGTTAGGAATATCACGGGTGATTTGTTCTGCACCAAGTTTGGTATCACGACATTCAAGTTCGTGTTCTTCAATGTGAATGGTGGTGAATACGTCGTGCTTTACGAGTTCTTCTGAAATAAGGATAGCGTCTTCGTAGTTGTAACCTTCCCAAGTCATAAAGCCGATGAGAATGTTTCTACCGAGTGCAAGTTCGCCCTTGTCGGTTGAAGGACCGTCTGCAAGGATTTCTCCCTTTTGAACGTATTGTCCCTTGGTTACAACGGGTTTTTGGTTAATACAGGTGCCTTGGTTTGAACGAACAAACTTTTGGAGTTCGTAACTGATAGGACCATTTTCGCCCATAACTTCAATGCGGTCTGCACTTACGTATGAAACGGTACCTGCTTCCTTAGAAAGGATACATACGCCACTGTCGTGTGCTACTACGTATTCCATACCGGTACCTACGATAGGTGCTTCAGGACGGAGTAGTGGAACTGCTTGACGTTGCATGTTTGAACCCATCAATGCACGGTTAGCGTCGTCGTTTTCAAGGAAGGGAATTAGAGATGTTGCTATGGATACCAATTGTTGTGGAGATACATCCATATAGTCAACCTTTTCACTGCTGAACTCTTTAATTGCATCTCTGTAACGGCAGGTAACGCGATTGTTTACAAACTTACCTTCTTCAGTTAGAGGTTCGTTTGCTTGTGCTACGATGTATTTATCTTCTTCGTCTGCTGCAAGATATTCAACGATGTCGGTTACCTTGCCGGTTGCTTTGTCAACCTTACGATATGGTGCTTCAATAAAGCCGTATTCGTTTACCTTAGCATAAGAAGATAGAGAAGTGATTAGACCAATGTTTTGACCTTCAGGAGTTTCAATAGGACACATTCTACCATAGTGAGAGTGGTGAACGTCACGAACTTCAAAACCTGCACGTTCTCTGTTAAGACCACCAGGTCCAAGCGCTGAAAGTTTTCTCTTGTGAGTTAACTCAGCAATGGGGTTGGGTTGGTCCATAAATTGAGAAAGTTGTGAAGAACCAAAGAATTCTCTAATTGCAGAAGATACGGGGCGAATATTGATGAGTGAACTTGGAGTTGCTTCTTCAATATCTTGAGCCATCATTCTTTCACGAACAACTCTTTCAAGACGAGTCATACCGATACGGAATTGGTTTTGTAGTAGTTCGCCTACGCTTCTTACACGACGGTTAGAGAGGTGGTCGATATTGTCTGGAGTATGGAAGCCACAACGAAGTTCCTTGTTGTAGAAACGCATATTTACGTTGTAGCTCATAGTTGCGATGATGTCGTCAATGGAAATGTGCTTGAGTACCAAAGTATCCACATTTGCTTTGATACTTGCTTTAAGTGCTTCCATATCGCCTGCGTGGCTGTCAAGAAGAACTTTGAGGTTGGGATAGTAAACCTTTTCGGTAATGCCAAGTTCTTTAGGATCGCAGTCAACGTAGCCCTTAAGGTCAACGGTATTGTTACCAACAACCTTAACTGGGGGAAGGTTTTCTGGATCTTGAATGTTCTTTAGCCATACGAAGTTGATACCTGCGTTTTGGATTGCGTTTGCTTGTTCTTCAGAAAGTACTTCGCCTGCTTGAGCAAGAATTTCACCGTCTGCACTAACTACGTCTTTTGCAAGTTCATGCTCAGAGATGCGGTTTGCAAGTGAAAGATGCTTGTTGTATTTGTAACGACCAACCTTAGAAAGGTCGTAACGACGAGTATCAAAGAAGATGTTTGCAAGATGGCTATCTACTGCATTGGGAGTGGGAACTTCACCTGGACGAAGTTTTCTGTAAACTTCAATCTTTGCAGTTTCAACGCTGTTGATATCGCCGTCTTTTGCACAAGAGTTAGCAATCATTTCATCGCCACCGAAGATTTCGTTGATTTCTTCTGAAGTGCCATATCCTAATGCACGAAGAAGAAGGGTTGCACTAATCTTACGGGTACGGTCTACACGAACACTCAAAGTGTTTTGTGCATCTTGAATATATTCTAACCAAGCGCCACGTGATGGGATAACGGTGCTTTCATAACGAAGAATACCATTCTTATCTGGAACGCCCTTTGCGGTATAAACACCAGGTGAACGAACAAGTTGTGATACTACAACACGTTCTGCACCGTTGATGATGAAGGTACCGTTTTCAGTCATTCTTGGGAAATCACCCATGAATACGTCTGATTCAATAACCTTGCCGGTATCTTTTACGGTAAGACGTACCTTAACGCGTAAGGGAAGAGTGTAGGTTGCATCACGGTTTTTAGATTCTTTTACCGAATACTTGCTTTCGCCCTTGAGTGAATGCTCAAGAAATTCGAGTTCAATCTTGTTTGAGTAGTCGGTAATAGGAGAGAAGTCGTCAAGAACTTCACGAATGCCTTGGTCAATGAAAGCATCGTAGGACTTCTTTTGAACTTCAATAAGATAGGGAATGTCTATGGTTTCTTTGATTTTACCAAAAGACCATCTTTCAACGTTCCCGCGCTTGATTTTGTGGATTCTTTGAGACATCTTATACGCTCCTTGTAAAATTTTTCTATGAGATTACCCATTTTTGGCGCATCTTGACAAACTTTAACGCTGTTTTGCATTTTAAGTTGACAGATTTTCGCCGTTTTTTGCCCAATTCACTTTCTTTTCCACACCCTATTTATTCTATGGGGCATATAAATCCAGTATAATTGTGCATTCTAAGATTTTACAACCCCTTTGGGTGCCTTGTCAAGCGTTTTTTATAAATAAATTTATTTATTTTAAAATTAAAAATGCAAGCGCGTGCGCACGTATAAAGAAACGGGGTGAAAAAGTAATTCCCCTTCCCTGCTTGCCAACCTTTCTCTCTTGTGTTATACTTTTTTTATGAGAGTTGACAAATACCTAAAACTATCAAGAATTATTAAACGACGCACCGTCGCAAACGATGCTTGCGATGCAGACCGTGTACTTATCAACGGCAAACCTGCAAAACCTTCTAAAGAAGTTAAGGTAGGCGACGTTATAGGCGTAAGGTTTGGCGACAAAGAAGCCTTCTTTAAGGTACTCGTTATCCCTAACGGCAACGTAGGTAAAAAGGATGCAAGCGACCTTTACGAGGTAGTAGATGAAATTTGACGTCGTTATCGTAGCCGGTGGAATCTCTTCTCGCGCAGGAGAGAACAAACTTCGTTTTAATCTTCGTGGCACCCCTCTTTTAGAGCGCACTACGAGTGCTTTTTTATGCCTTGAAAAGGTAAATAAAATCATTCTCGTTATGCATCAAGAAGAGCAAGATTTCGGTTATCAAATTAAAGAAAATCTTGGAAGTGAAAATATAATTATCACCATAGGTGATACCACTCGCGCAGGCTCCGTTAAAAACGGCCTTGCGTTATGCACTGAAGAAGGTGTCCTCATTCACGACGGTGCGCGCCCTTACGTGGATGCTGAACTCGTTGAAAGAGTAATGACGTCGGTGGAATTTTACGGCTCTGCAGTACCTGCCCTTCCTATGAACGATAGCGTAAGAGAAGTGGAAAACGAATGTATTGTCGGCGAAGTGGATAGAAGTAAACTTTATAGGGTACAAACCCCTCAAGGTTTCATTAGAAAGGAACTACTTTTTGCCTATTCAAAGGGCGAAGAAGCAACGGATGAAAGTTTGGTTTACTCTCGCTTTGTAAACAGCGCACGCATAGTAGAAGGTAGCGAGCGCAACGTAAAAGTTACTACTAAGGACGATTTAATCTCACTTTTTGCACGCGTAGGTATGGGGTACGACCTACATAAACTTGCCTTATTTAGAAAGTTTATGCTTGGTGGTGTGGAAATATCTTACGAGATGGGTGCGGTTGCTCACTCAGACGGAGACGTCGTTATTCACGCACTAATAGATGCCATATTAGGGGCTATCGGAGAAAGAGATATAGGCACCCTATTCCCCGATAACGACCCTAAATATTTAGATATTGATAGTTCCATTATGCTCACTGAAGTAATGGAAATACTTAGAAAAAAGAACTATAAGGTGGCTACTGCCAACGTCATTATAGTTCTTGAAAAGCCAAAAATCGGCGATTATATCCCCGTTATGCGCCTAAAACTTGCAAGACTTCTTGGCATTTCCTATGGCGATATTACCATTTCTGCAAAAACAAACGAAGGCTTAGGTGATATAGGCGAGGGTAAAGCAGTTTCCGCTTATGCTACGGTAACCGTCGTGTAATTATTCCACAATTCGTGTTTCACACTTAGTTTTCATAAACCTATCTTTAACGAGAATGGACGTTGCCGAGCATCGTCCTTCTTTATTATAAACGCACTCTGCCTCGCAATTTACCATTTGTGGAGCATCGCTCAAAAATTCTTCCGATGCCTCCAACTCTGCAAAAGTTTGCTCCAACGCACCCCCTGCTCTCTTCATTTTACTTGCGCATCTGCCCTTTTCATCAATACCTATAACGGTAGCGTTACAATGTGAGCAAAGATTGTGTATACAATTTGTCGTAATGCATTTTAATTGTTCCATAGTTATTCTCCTTTACCTGAGTATGCCACTAAATGAGAATTTAATTCGGAATTATTAGGGATTATATTATATAGTGCGCATATGGAACAAGGATTACACCGTTACGAGATTCCTTTCCCTATTGACAAAACAATATTATGGTGTTAAACTATTTTAAAGAAAAAAGTTTCCCTAAAAGGAGTATATAAATGAAAGTAATTTTATTACAAGACGTGCAAGGACACGGCAAAAAAGGCGATATAGTAGTAATTAACGATGGATATGCAAAAAACTTCCTTATCCCTAAGAAAATGGCAGTTGAAGCAACCAAACAAATGATGAATGAAATTGCTCAAAAGACGGCTAAAGAGGCTCGTCTTCTTAAGGAAGAACGCGATGCTGCAGAGACTCTTGCAAAAGAATTAAAGGGAATAACCGTAACGGTACTTGCTAAATTCGGTGGCGAAAAAATGTATGGTAGCATCACCAACCAGGACGTTGCAGACGCACTAAAAAATATGGGTTATTCCATTGATAAAAAGAAAATCGTAATTAAAGATGCAATTAAGTCAGTTGGTATATACGATGCAGAAATCAAGGTTTATAAAGAAATAAACGCCAAGATTAAAGTAAAAGTTGATAGAGCGTTATAATCAAAAATCAAAAAGCACTCGCAAGAGTGCTTTTTATTTTATTTACTTAGTATAGTTTAGTATGAAACCTTATAACTAATAGTTAATCTACCGGTAATACTACTACCAAACGACACCGTAGGCTCATATTTAGAAGAATATGAAGGCCATTCGTAGGTTATAGGGCTTAGACAATCGGGGAATATAAGGGTGCATCCCGTTATCCAAGCACCTTCAGTCTTTTGGGTTTCTTTGTTCAAAACGCCGGACATATAAGTATAGGTTAAGTTGCTTAAAACAATGCCTTCTTCCAGTGCTTTTTCCTTAAACCTTTCAAATATTATTGCAAGCCCCTTTGGTAAACTAAAACGAACCTTAGTCATTTTTTTAGACATAAGTTTACTGAAAAAACCTTTCTTTTCGCTTGCGCTCGTTACTTCACCTATCGTTTCAAACTTAGGATATCCCGTAAATGAAATAAGTTCGGGTACAGGCAATTTCATATCAGTGAATTTTCTTACTATATCTCTCCTTTCACTCACTGTTTTTGGACTGCATTTATCATGTATTACGCCAAAATCTATTTTATGCTCGCCCTTGATAACACGCTTGCCGTTCTCGTAAGAAAATTCTCCCTTTTGAGCATGCAACATAATTATATTTTTAAGCGCCTCAAGTAAATTACCAGCAACTTCATCAAAGTATCTATCTGCAAATTCGTTAAGATCTTCATATAATTGAGTAGTATCGTTGCGCGCATTGCTAAGGCTATCCAATTTCTCTAAAAAGTTTGACATATATAACCCCTATTAAAATAATTATTTGCTCTATCAAAAAGCAAAAAAACACAAGCTACACTTAGGTAACTTGTGTTTTTAGCAAATTTAAGCGGAAATTAAACTATTTAACTTCAACTTCTGCGCCTGCTGCCTTAAGTTTAGCTGCGATTTCTTCAGCTGCTTCCTTAGAGATAGCTTCTTTGATGGTCTTGGGGCAACCGTCAACCATACCCTTAGCATCAATAAGGCTTAGGCCGGGGATAGCTTCACGAACAGCCTTGATAACAGCGATCTTGTTAGCGCCTGCTGCCTTAAGGATTACGTCAAATTCGGTCTTTTCTTCTTCAACTGCTGCGGGTGCATCTGCTGCGGGACCTGCTACTGCTACAGCTGCTGCTGCGCTTACGCCAAATTCTTCTTCAAGAGCCTTAACGAGGTCTCTTACTTCAAGAACGGTTAACTCTTTTACTAAATCAACGATTTTTTGAATATCTGCCATTGTTATATTTCTCCTTGTTATTTTTAAAATGAATGATTGTTAATTAGGCATTAGCCTCTGATGCCTTGTCGGCATAAGCGTTGAGTACTCTTGCAAATCCAGCAACAGGCTCGTTGAGGAGTCCGAGAAGTTGAGCAATAAGTACTTCTTTTGAAGGTAGTTTTGCAAGATCTTTGCAACCTGCTTCATCAAGATAGGTTCCGTCTACCATACCGCACTTGAAAGCAAGTTTCTTGGTGGTTGCTTGCTTTGCGGAAGCGATCTTAGCAGGAGCGGAGATGTTATCGGTCATTGCGAAAGCAACTGCGGTAGGTCCGTTGAGTGCTTCGTCAAATTGAGTGTAGCCAAGTTCGTTAAGAGCGATCTTGAGAAGTCTGTTCTTGAGTACAACGTACTTAACGCCGTTTGCACGATATTCGTTACGAAGTTCGGTGTCTTGAGCAACGGTGAGTCCTTTGTAATCAACGAGAACGAATGACTTAGCATTGTTGATTAACTCTTTAATCTCAGCAACTTGTTTTTCTTTTAGTTCTCTGATAGCTTGTGACATTTTAACCTCCTTTAAGTCTATAAAACAAACTCCGTTCCCAGACGGAAACGGAGCTTAAAAACTACAAACAAGTGTAATGATCGCTTTTGTTTCACTTCTGCGTACGCCCCTATTAGGATTTAAGTTTCCACGTACGGTCTGGGAAGGAATATTCAGTTCTTTTTAATTATATACGTTTAGTATACCTTTGTCAAACGAAATTAACCGTTATTTTGCTTATAGGTAACTTTAACGCCAGGGCCCATGGTTGAGCTTAGAACTACGCTCTTGAGGTAGGTACCCTTTGCTGCTGCGGGCTTAGCCTTGATGATAGCGTCCATGAGAACGTTCATATTCTCAACGAGTTTTTCTTGGCCGAAGCTCTTCTTGCCGATGGGGCAGTGGATAATAGCGGTCTTGTCAACACGATATTCAACTTTACCAGCCTTAATATCTTTGATAGCCTTTGCTACGTCCATAGTTACGGTACCACTCTTGGGGGTAGGCATCAAGCCCTTAGGTCCGAGGAGTTTACCAAGACGACCTACTTGACCCATCATATCAGGAGTAGTTACACAGGTGTCAAAGTCAAACCATCCACCTTGGATCTTAGCGATGATTTCTTCTGCACCAACGATATCTGCGCCAGCTGCGAGTGCTTCGTCAGCCTTAACGCCCTTAGCGATAACCAAAACCTTAACGGTCTTACCAGTTCCGTTGGGGAGTACTACAACGCCACGAACTTGTTGGTCTGCGTGACGGGGGTCTACACCAAGTTTAACTGATACTTCAATGGTTTCATCAAACTTTGCTTTTGCAGTTTGAAGAGCGATATCAATAGCTTCTGCGGTTTCATAGTTCTTGCTCTTATCGTAGAGCTTTAGGGAATCCTTATAATTCTTACCTTTTTTCATATCGCACCTCCTTAGTCTTCTACAACAACGCCCATACTGCGTGCGGTACCAGCGATCATACTGCAAGCTGCTTCAATAGATGCTGCGTTAAGGTCAGGCATCTTAATCTTAGCGATTTCTTCAACTTGAGCCTTGGTGATCTTTGCAACCTTATCACGGTTGGGTTTTGCACTACCGGAATCAATCTTGCAAGCCTTCTTGATAAGAACGGGTGCTGGAGGGGTCTTAAGAACGAAAGTGAAAGAACGGTCAGCGTAAATGGTGATGATTACTGGAATTACGAGGCCTTCCTTATCACGGGTCTTGTCGTTAAAGTCTTTAACGAAACCAGCGATGTTGATACCGTGAGGTCCAAGGGTGGAACCTACAGGGGGTCCGGGAGTTGCTTTGCCTGCGGGCAATTGGAGTTTTGCGGTTGTTACTATTTTCTTTGCCATAGTCGGATACCTCCTTGACTATACTGGTTCAAACGAGCAGCATTAAAAGATTTTACTGCTCTCCCATTTTTTAATCGTTAATTTTCTCAAGTTGACCAAATTCAAGTTCAACAGGAGTTTGTCTACCGAACATTTGAACGATAACTCTTGCCTTTTCCTTATCTGCGTAAATTTCATCAACGACAGCAAGGAAGGTTTCAAGAGGACCGGATACGATGCGTACGTTGTCGCCAACTTCAATGTGGAAGTCTTCTGCGCGTACCTTTTCAAGTCCCATACGCTTTACTTCTTCAGGAGTTAGAGGAAGTGCTTTACCTTCGGGACCTACGAATCCGCTTGCACCACGAATGGTACGGATTAAGTATCCGAGTTGATCGGTATATACCATCTTAATGAAAACGTAACCGGGGAACTTTTTGCGTTCTACAACCTTACGCTTACCATTAACTTCTTTAATCTCTTCAGCAGTAGGAATGCTTACGTCAAAAATGAAGTCTTGAAGAGAGTTGTTTTCAATCATCTTCTCAACGTTCTTTTGAACGAATGCTTCATAGGCTGAATAGGTACGTATTACATACCATTTTGCGTTATCTATATTGCTCATTATTGCTCCAACGTTATGCGTTTATGCCAACCAAGAGTTTGAACAATGAAAGAAGACCGATATCAAACGCAGTAATGATAACTAAGAAGAACAATACTACGATAACAACGGTGCCAGTATTTGCCCAAACGCCGGGGTTGTTCTTGGTCCTATTAAGTTTGGGCCATTCAACCTTCTTAAGTTCGGAAATGATTTCACGGAAGAACTTAGCAATCTTTTGACCAAAATTGCTAACCTTCTTTGCGTTCTTACCCTTTCCGTTTTTAGGACTCTTTTGGTTCTTAACGGACTTACCGTTGTTTTCAGAAATCTTCTTTTGTTCTTCAACAACAGATTCGTCAACGTTAACGCCGAGTTCTACGTTATTTTTTGCCATATTAGCCTCCGGAACTACTTGGTTTCCTTGTGAACGGTGTGCTTCTTGCAGAATCTGCAGTACTTGTTGAGTTCAAGTCTGTCGGGATGATTCTTTTTGTTCTTGGTGGTGTCGTAATTGCGTTGTTTGCATTCGGTGCAAGCAAGGGTTACTTTAACGTTATTTTCTTTTTTGCTGGCCATATAACCATTCCTCCTACTGGGGTTTTTACCCAATATTACGATTTTTTTAGATTCAAAAAAATGACACCCCTAAACGAGTGCTTTAATACTATAGCACTATTACGAGGTTATGTCAATTAATTTATTGTTGTTTTTGAAAAAATAATAGAATTATCTTACCCCTTTAAACACAAGGTTTTTAGTGGGTTTTAGGGGCTTTGACAAACTACTATTTACGGTTTTCAATGAAGTTAACTACGTCTTGAACGGTCTTGATGTCAACCATTTCGCTATCTTCAAATTCAATGCCAAAACTATCTTCTAAAGCAATTAGCATTTCAACGATATCAAGGCTATCAGCCTCAAGATCGGTGATGAAGTCAGATTCGGGCTTAATTTTATCCACACTGATAGAGAGATGTTCTGCTACCATTTGTTGAACTTTTTCAAACATTATGAGCCTCCATATAATATGGTTATATATAAATATAATATATACCTTATATATAATACTATATATTAGTAAATTTTGCAAGCAAAAATAAAACGCGTTATTATAGCGAAATACTTTGAAAAAGTAAAAGAAACCGTCAGGGCGCAGTACGTCAGTACAGCAACCCTAACGGTTTTTTTATTTTCCTTCGTCTTTCATCTAA
>JAZQVF010000003.1:0-2520 GCA_045631675.1 Candidatus Stercoripulliclostridium sp. | reverse complement strand
GGATATCGTTTAGTTAAAACGCAAATCTTTGCCACTTAAGATAAACATTCTTGCTCTCTTTTTATGGCTCATACGACTAAAAATTCTATCGTCGTATTTTTCTCTTAAAGCCTCGGGGGAAAGGTTGGAAGTAAAGCAGGTGGTCTTTTCTTGCCTTTCGTTAAGTAGAGTGAGAAGATAGTTTTTGGTTACGTTGTTTATCAGTGGCTCTGCTCCAAGGTCGTCAAGAATGAGCATATCGCAATCGGCAATCGGCTCCCATATATCAGCCTTGTCAACTTCTTTTGCAAGGTGATATTTTAAGAAAAGGCTATTCATTTCCGCACTATTTAGACATAATACGCTAAAGCCCTTTTCCATAAGGTTGTTTGCAAGCACGGATATACCGTAAGTTTTGCCTATGCCTACGGGGCCGAAAACACCTATAATCTTACCGAGATTGTTGGGGAATCTTTCACTTACTAAACTCAAAAATTTATAGAAAACTTTGTAGTCTTCTCTTGAGTTTTCAGGGAATACTTCAAAATTAATATTTTCAAAACTACTTTCTTCCGTTTGAAGGGGGCCACAATGTGCGCGTAAGCGTGCATATACGAGAAGTTTCAAGCAGTTACACTCTTTTCCATCAACGAAACCGGTATCTTTACAAATGGGGCAAACGTAGTTAACTTCAAGTTCTTCCTTTTCGTAACCAAGTTCTTCCATTCTATCGTCTAATTTTTTAACTACCTCTTCATATCTTGCTTTTTGAACGCTT
The DNA here is from genome assembly GCA_045631675.1 of Candidatus Stercoripulliclostridium sp. Classification (GTDB taxonomy): domain Bacteria; phylum Bacillota; class Clostridia; order Christensenellales; family DTU072; genus Stercoripulliclostridium_A. The sequence goes on along the minus strand of JAZQVF010000003.1, from coordinate 1,763 downwards.
GCATCTTGGTTTTGGGATACCAAACGCGCTATATCTGCGCGCAAGTCAACTTTTTCGCTATTTAGAGAGTGGTAAATTTCATCGCTTAGGAGTTTGTCTAATATGGACTCAATTCTTGCCCTTTCCTTAAAGCGTCTTTGTGCAAGTTCAGAGTGTGCTTGTAGTTTAAACTTACTCATAATTCCCCCTAAACGTCAAAGTTGTCAAGGTCTATATCCTTGATGTTACGGAATACGGAAGAAATTTCTTCTTGGGAATATTCTTGCTTGATAATCTCTTCTTTAGTATCCTTTTTCTTTTTTGCAAAACCTTCTTCAAAGTACGCTTTTGCTCCTTGAGGAGTGGTTACTCCGTTTTCCTTGAAGAGAAGAAGTATTTTGTTTACGTAACTCATAATGAAAGGTTTGCCGACTGCGTGCTCTGCAACGACTAAAACGACTTCGTGTTCAAAACCCCATTCTTCAATGAATACGCGGTAGAAATCTCTATCTCTATTGGTAACGAACGGCTCTGCTCCTGCTTTTTCAAGCACTTCCTTAATTGACGCGTCAATTTTTGCTTGGCGATTTACGTAGGAATTAATACCTTCCAAAGTAACGATGCCCATCTTATAGAATTTATCTACGACTACTTGCATACCGTCAAGGGTTTTAACGTTACGCATAAAGCAGAATCTTGCTATGGCGAGAAGGGCGCTTTTTTCATAGCCGAGTTTGAGCCAAGGGTTAACGTACGCCTCAATGGGCATATCAAGAGTTGCGTAGTATGAGCCTATCGTTCTTACGATTTCAGCAGTAAAGCGCTTAATTTCATCCTTTTCACGAAGATAAGCGTCTACGTCAACGGCGTTGAGTGCGCCTGCCGAGTATAGTTCTTCCATAAGTCGGGTAAGTTTACTCATACCACCCTTTCTCTTGCAAGCGCGAGAGGCGGTAAGAATGGCGTCAAGTTTAAAGCCGAGTTTTCCCCACTCTGCAAAAACTTCTTGATCTTCAACGGCGGGCTTACTCTTAAGGCCGAGTTCTGAGTAAACGAGGCGCATATCTTCACTATCCCTTTCAAGTTCGTCAAGACGATCGTTTACGAGTTCCATGGTGATTAGCCCTTGCTTTGCCCAACTTGAGGCAAGACCTACTACGCTTGCCGTGTTGGTCGTTCCTCTTTTATCGCGACAATATCTTGCGATAAGAAGCATAGCGTTTTGTTCCATCTTGAAACTCTTCATCGTTTCAACATACTTCATTATTTCTTGTTCTTGAAGTATCTTTTCGGGGAATATTCTTCTTAATTCGTCAACGAATTCGGAAAATTCTCTTGCATTATAAAGTACCGTTTTGGATAGGGGCATTTTTACGGAGTTGTAAACGACTTGAAAACCCTCTTCCGTTTTGATGCTAACGAGCCCTAATTCTTGCCAATAGTCGTATGCATTCATAATGCGCTCTTCGGTTAGACGGAGAGCGAGTGCAATTTTATCTATGGAATTCTCTCTTTCTTCCTTTGCAAGCATAAGCCCGTAAAGGTAAACCTTTACGTCAATAGCGTCTGCATCGGCGAGATACTTTGAAAGGAAAACGTTGTCAATTTGCGTGTATCCTTCACGGATATAGTCCTTACTCAAACAACAAAAACCCATATTTCTCCTAAAATTTAATATAAATTATAAAATTAACTATTGCAAGTTTATAATTTAAAGTGTATAATTATTGTAATTATGGCACAAGGGGGAAGTTTTGCCCTAAGCGTGCTGGTAATAAATATAT
>JAZQVF010000002.1:0-5499 GCA_045631675.1 Candidatus Stercoripulliclostridium sp. | reverse complement strand
GTCTTTCATCCAAACTAACGCGTTTTACAAGAATGCGAAATGCAAAGTGCATAATGCGAAATTGTTTGGTGTTAGAGATATTAAGTTGTTTTGCCATCTTTGTATGCTTTCTACCTTGACGCAAACACTTGTGTTTGTATTTCTTGCCCGAAGGGTATTTCTTGCACCCACAAAGTGGGTGTATTTATTGCCGAACGTAGTGAGGTATTTCTTGTTTATATATTCTTTGTGAGTGTAGCGAAAGCGAAATGAAGCCAATTTCGCATTTAATCAAAATCATACCGCCTTCCGAATTGGGGTTTACCTCTGATAAATCTCGCAAATATATCTTGCTCCCGTAAGCATAACTTCTTCAACGAATTTGTTAATAATACGATAATATATTATTTTCCCATTTCTTCTCGTGGAAACTATTTTTGAATCTCTAAGCAGTTTTAATTGATGGCTTACCGTAGTTTGGTTTAGGTCTAAAATGGTTGATAAATCACTTACGCAAAGTTCGCTAACCGATAGGGCGGAAAGCATTCTAAGACGAGTTACGTCACTAAATAGTGAATAAAAATTTGAGATACCCGAAAGGTCTGCGTTAGATGGTAAATAATGTTCAATTGCTTCAAGCGTGTTAAGGTCTACTATAAGATTTTCCATACCCATCTCCTTTTCTCCATTATAAATTTGTAACAAAAGTGAAAGCATGCGCATATTGTAGTGTAAACACTTAAATTGTCGGAGGTGGAAATGTTTGAAAACAATACTCTTGCGTTACTCTTAATAGTGCTATGTTGTGGTGGGTGTGGAGATGGTGGCTTTTGCGGTGGCAACAATCAATGCTTAGCGTTACTTCTCATCGTCTTATGTTGTGGATGTGGTTCAAATTCCAATTTCCAAGGAGTTGTAGAAGGCTAAAAAGCAATAATTAAGAGTGGAAACGGGTTATACTAAGGTGTAATCCGTTTTTTTCCGTATTGACATTACTATTTACTTATAGTAAAATAGTAGTATGGTGCACTTAGGAAATGATTGGGATAACCTTTTAGCGGATGTTTTTAATTCCGAAAGTTATCTTAATCTTAGACAATTTTTAATAGAAGAATATCGCGATCGTGCAGTATATCCCGATATGCACGACATCTTTAATGCGCTCAAAACCACCCCGTATAAATCGGTTAAAGTCGTTATTTTAGGTCAAGACCCATACCATAATCCAGGCGAAGCGCACGGTATGTGTTTTTCCGTCAAACCGGGTATAAAAATTCCCCCGTCATTGTTAAATATCTACAAAGAACTTAATACCGATTTAGGCACTTATATACCAAACAACGGCTATTTAGTAAGTTGGGCAGAGCAGGGTGTACTTCTTTTAAACACCATTTTAACAGTTAGAAAGAATAGTCCACTTTCCCACAAAGGAAAGGGGTGGGAAAAGGTAACTGATGCCGTTATTAAAGCGCTTAACGATAGGGAAGACCCTGTGATTTTCCTTTTGTGGGGCTCCCCTGCAAGGGCTAAAAAAGCGCTAATTACCAACCCTAAACACATAATTTTGGAAACGGTGCATCCATCACCCTTATCTGCTCACAACGGATTTTTTGGATGCAGACATTTTTCAAAAACTAATGCATTACTAAAAGAAATGGGCAAAGAGCCTATTGATTTTCAAATTAAGAACGTATAAGGAGCAACTATGGATTACGCAAAGAGCGTTAGAGAGCGCGTACAATGGATTAAAGACTTGCTTAGTGAAAGTGGCGCAAAAGGTATAGTTCTTGGAATGAGTGGTGGAAAGGATAGTGTCCTTGTTGCAATTCTTGCAAGAATGGCAACCCCCAACGTAACGGGAATAATTATGCCTTGCCAATCTAAACGCAACTATGGTGAGGACCGTGAACACGGTTTAATGATTTGTGAAAAGTACGACGTCAAATGTCTTGAAGCAGACCTAACGGAAGTTAAGGAAACCTTTGAAAAGATACTTTTCCCGCTTGACGACTCACAAACTCCTATGGCATACGCTAACGTTAACCCAAGGCTGAGAATGATAACCCTTTATAACTATGCTCAACGCAAGGGCTATCTCGTTGCAGGTACCGGCAATCGTAGTGAAAAGACTATGGGCTATTTCACCAAATGGGGTGATGGCGCTTGCGATTTTAATCCCATAGGGGATTTAACAGCAACCGAAGTAATAGAAATGCTCTACTACTTAGAATGTCCTACTTGCATTATGGAAAAGGCTCCGTCAGCAGGACTTTTTGAAGGTCAAACCGATGAGCAAGATATGGGCATAACCTACAAAGAACTTGACACCTATCTACTAACCGGTGTAGCAACCAAAGAGGTCAAAGAAAAGGTAGATAGCGCAGAGCGCCGGTGTGAGCATAAGAGGACGATGGGACGCGTCTTCCCCAAGTAAACGAATTATCTGCGTCGTTATACGTCGTCAAAGGAAACAGCCCTGCAGGGCACGTACGCCTAAGTACGCTAACCCTTTGGACTTATTCCTTTTCCTTGTCTAACTCGCATCTAATCCGTTTAATATACCAAAACAAACGAATTAACAAATTCATTCCGTATTCCGAATTCCGAACTCCGAATTGAAGTTAAAGCAAAGCGAACTTGCTCGTATCTAATTCGTTTAATATACCAAAATAAATAAATCATTGTGAGCGAAACGCAGTGTAGTGAAGCCAATTCCGCATTTCGCATTTCGCATTCCGCATTTAATCAACAAACCATTCCGAATTCCGAAATCCGAATTCCGAATTTACTCCACAATCTAACCTTAGAGAGGTAAATATGAAACTAAAAAACGTAGTTGAACTTTTAAACGCAAAAGTTTATTGCGGAGATGACCAAATGGATATGGAACTTATCTCCGCTTGTGCATCAGATATGATGAGTGACGTGCTTGCATTTGTAAAAGACCAAGCGCTACTTGTAACGGGACTTTGCAACCCACAAGTTGTACGTACTGCAGATATGATGGACATAAAGTGCATCATACTTGTTCGTGGTAAGGTACCAACTCAAGATATGCTTACGATAGCAAATCAAAAGGGTATTGCAATTCTTTCAAGCGACTATCGTATGTATTCAGCCTGCGGAATCCTTTACAAAAACGGTCTTATTGCCGGCGATCAAGAAACGGTATAATGGCAGACGTTTTACGTTTAGAGTTTGAAGTATCAGGCAACAACTTTGTATCTGCGGGTGGAGCATCTGATGAAGTCAAAAAGACTTTAAAAATGCTTGGCATAGGAGCGCAGTATATTAGAAAAGTTGCTATTGCTATGTACGAAGGTGAAATCAATATGGTAATACACGCAGGCGGTGGTAGAGCCATAGTTGATATTTACAAAGAAAAGATAGTTATCGTCTTGAAAGACGAGGGACCCGGTATTGCCGACATAGAACTTGCTTTAACGGAAGGTTATTCAACTGCTACGGATAACATTCGCGACCTTGGATTCGGTGCAGGTATGGGACTTCCTAATATGAAGAAATACACTGATGAATTCAACATTGAAAGTGAGGTTGGCAAAGGAACTACCGTAACTATGGTAGTTAGGTTTGAGTAATAAGGAGAGCGATATGGATAAGAGTATCCACACGGTAATGCTTGACCATGACAAGTGCAAGGGCTGTATATCGTGTATGAAGCGATGCCCGACAGAAGCAATAAGAGTGCGTGGTGGAAAGGCAAGAATTATTTACGATAGATGTATCGGTTGTGGTGAGTGTGTTAGAATATGTCCTCATCAAGCAAAGTTACCCGTATACGATTCTTTTGAGAAAATTTTTGACTATAAATATCGCATAGCGGTACCTGCACCATCTTTATTCGGTCAATTTAACAACCTAACGTCCGTTGATCTTATCCTAAACGGACTACTTGAAATAGGTTTTGACGACGTATTTGAGGTAGCGGTAGGTGCAGAATTAATAAGTCAAAAGACGCGTGAGTTGTTGGATAGTGGAAAACTTAAAAAGCCTATAATATCAAGTGCTTGCCCTGCCGTAGTAGAATTAATCTATATGCGCTACAAGGGGTTAACCGACCACGTAATAGACCTTAACGCTCCTGCAGAGGTTGCACTTAGACTTGCAAAGGAAAGGGCAATAGAAAAGGGAATACCTAAAGAAGATATAGGTGTATTCTTCATATCTCCATGTCCTGCAAAGGTATATGCACTAAAAAATCCTATAACTTCCAGTGGGGCAGTTGCGGACGGTGTGTTGTCAATTAGTGAAATATACTTTAAATTGCTTCCGGTACTCCCAAAAATAAGGGATATAAAACCCATTTCTCAAACGGGATTATTAGGTTTGCGCTGGGCAGCATCGGGTGGTGAGTGTTTTGGTATAGAGAACGAAAAATACCTTGCCGCAGACGGTATGGAAAACGTTCTCAACGTTTTAAGAGAGATGGAAAACGATGCTCTCGGATACATTGACTTTATAGAACTTGGCGCTTGCGTATCGGGTTGTGTGGGTGGCGTTTTAAACGTAGAAAACCCATTTGCCGCACGTGCAAGATTGCGTTCATTCCGTAAGAGATTGGAACCAAGCAAAAACGTATTAAACGTTGGCGAATTTGACGAGGATTTCTTCCATTGGGATCATGAGCCGGAAATAGCAGATAGTTTAAGGCTTGATGCAGATTTTGCTACGGCTCTTAGAAAGATGAAGGAAATAGAAGATATATACAACAAACTCCCACAACTTGACTGTGGACAATGTGGCGCACCAAGTTGTAGGGCTTTTGCAGAAGACGTGGTAAACGGCGATACCACCATAGAAAAATGCCGTCCCTTGATGGATGAAAATTAGTGAAGTTATTAAAAATCTTGATGCAGAAGTTATAAACGTAATTGACGAAGAAAAGGAAATCGCAGGTGGATATTGTGGAGATTTTCTTTCCGTAGTTATGGGTAAGGCTCCTGAAAATTCAGGATGGTTTACCATTATGAACAATCAAAACGTGGCGGCGGTTGCATCTCTAACCGAAGTAGGACTAATTATCCTTTGTGATGGCGTATCACCCGACGTTTTGTTGGATAAAAAAGTGCGTTCCGTGGGGCTTGACCTAATAGTAACAAAGTACCCCGTGTTTGAAGCCGTAAAGAAGAGTGGACTATAATGGCTAAGTATCGCTACGACCTACATATTCATAGTGCTTTATCCCCTTGTGGCGACGACGATATGACACCCGTCAATATCGTCGCTACTGCAAGTGCAATGGGCATAGATATCGTAGCGATAGCCGACCACAATTCCATTAAAAACGTGGAATCTACAATGGAAGTGGGGGAAGTTTTAGGCGTAACCGTAGTGCCTGCCTTTGAACTTCAAACCAATGAAGATATTCATATTCTTTGCCTATTCCCCGACTTTGAAAGGCTAAAAGCCTTCCATAAAAAAATCAATTTCACCGACCTAAAAAACAGGCCTGATATTTTTGGCAAGCAACTCGTAATAAATTCCGATGACGAAGTAGTG
>JAZQVF010000001.1:0-5331 GCA_045631675.1 Candidatus Stercoripulliclostridium sp. | reverse complement strand
CTTTTTATATAACTATTGAATTACTTATATTTTTATGCTAAAATTTGTGTATGATTGTGCATCCCATACCACCTGAATACGACAAAGACTCCAAAGTGCTTATACTTGGCTCCTTCCCATCGGTTAAGTCAAGGGAGCAAGAGTTTTTTTACGGCCATCCACAAAACAGGTTTTGGAAGGTTATTAGCGCAATTACGAATAGTGCCGTGCCAGGTACGATAGAGGAGAAGAAGGCTTTACTTAAAAGAAATGGCATTGCATTATGGGACACTATAAAAAGTTGCGAGATTGTAGGGAGTGCAGATAGTAGCATCAAAAACGTTGTGCCTAACGACTTAAGCGTTATTCTTGATAACTCAAAGGTGAAAAGAATATTCGTAAACGGCAAAACGTCAAAGGCTTACTACGACAAGTATCTCAAAGACAAAACGGGCATTGACGCAGTGTGTCTTCCATCAACCTCACCTGCTAACGCAACTACCAACCTTGAAACACTAATAGACTGCTGGAAAGTTATACTACAATGAAGAAAAATATCTCCTTTCACTATGGATTTAATAGCCACTATTACCAAAGAGTAGACCTACTAAAAGAAGTGGGTTTTGACGGCATTATGGCAATGTACGAATACACCCCCGATTTTTACGAGGGCATTGACTACGCTCAAAAGAAGGGTTTGACCGTTGAAAGCATACACCTTCCATTTAGGGACATCGTCAACGATTTGTGGCTCCCCGGTGAAGGTGGAGAATATTACACTGACCTTATGATTAAAGGCGGAAAATACGCAACGGAAATAGGGGCAGATAAACTTACGTTGCACCTATCTTCCAGCCCTAACCCACCACCGATGAGTGAAATAGGTTTTGCTCGTTTAAACAAGATAGCCGAGTTTTATGAAAATAACGGTCTTACCCTTTGCATAGAAAATCTAAGGCGTATTGACTACTTCAGGGCAGTCGTTGACGGTATACCAAGCGTTAAGGTGTGTTATGATGCAGGGCACCACAACATTTATTATCCAAACGACTTTGATATTTTGGAGTATATAGACAAGGTTGCCCTTCTTCATCTTCACGATAATTTTGGAACGAAGGATGACCACTATTTGCCCTTTGAAGGAAGTAATAACTGGGAAAAAATTTGCTCACGAATTGCTCTTATGCCACTTAAGCCCGACCTTACCCTTGAAGTGCACGGCGCTTATGATAAGAGCAAAATGACTTCCGAAAAAGGATACCTTGAGTATGCAATGGCTACTCTTGAAAAGATTGAAGATATGATAAAGGAGAGATAATGAAAAACGAATATTTCATTTGTTTTAGAGGCGATGCAGAATTAGGTGGCGCAATAGGAGCGGAGGTTTTTCGCACCCTTCACGATCGTTATCAAAAGGAAGTATACTTTTCTTCACAAGGCAATCGTACCTTTGGCACGAACTATAGAAAAGAAGAAGAAAAAGCAATTGATGAATGCGACACTTTCATTATCATTTTAACCGATTATTTTATAGAAGGGTTAACAAGGGAAAACGATGAAGTTCTTTATGAGTTAAAGACCGTTTTATGCTATCCAAGCAAGAATATAATTGCCGTTGCACATAAGAGTTTTTGTTGGAGTGAAGAAAAGAAAGCACTCCTTGATAACTTGCTTGGAAAGGATAGGGCAGAGCGTATTTACTACGTGGACTATCTTACTTACGAAGGCGCAAGAAGTTATGCAGACTTTACCGAAAGCGCCCTTTTAAAAGCACTTGGTATAACGGCTCAAAAACCCGTGGTTTCAGGGGTAAAAGATCTTAAAGAAAAGGTTGTTACCTATGGGGTAGAGAAACTTAAAAAGGCACACGCAAGTTCTACCTTGTTTATGAAGATGGACACCATAATTAAGGACTATTTCGTAGAGCCAAAACTTACGTTGAACGGGGAGCCGTGCTACGAAAACGTAATGGAAATTTTAAGGGAAGAAGGAAAGATTTCCATCATTCACGGAGAGAGTGGAAGTGGAAAATCCACCCTTATGTATCGTTTGTTCAGTGAACTTGCGAACCTTTCATTAAACGGAGAACTCGGTAACCTTATTCCAATTTACAAGAGCCTAAACAACGCAAAAGAGTTAAACTTCAATTTTGAAGAAATAGTTAAAGAAGTGCTTCAAAATCTCTCTTTTGAAGTAGATGAAAAAACCCTTAGCGTTTTTTATGAAACGGTAAAGCCCATTTACCTTTACGACGCACTTGACGAAAAGAGCAGTGAACTTACTTCAAGCCTAATTGAAGAAAGCATAGTCAACCTTGAAGAGAGTGGAGCAACGCTCATTTTAAGTATGCGTTCTACACATTTCAAGGGTTTTTACGAGGGTAAAATTCAAGATGCCGTAGACAACGTAATAGGGGTAAAACCTTTTGGAGAAGGTAGTATTTTAAAATACTCGGTCAACTTCCTAACCAAGGCAAGAGGAATGGATGAAGAAGAGGCAAGGGAAATCGTTTCAAAGATAAAAGGGCAAAAGATTTTCTCTAAGATTTTGGTGCTTACCTACTACCTTGCAACTTCCGACTTTGAAGACGACCCGAGTGCATTAAAGGTAACCGGAGCGCTTGGTAGCATCATCAATAGTATAATCAAGAGAGAGCGCGACAAGAAGATGATTGCACTTTCTCCTACAGATGGTACAGTTGCTCTCAAAGCCCTTGCTTGGCTACTTTATAGCACGCGTAGAAAGAAACTTCTCACTCGCGCAAAACTTGCTGAAAAGGTGGCGCAAGAGACCTATCTTGATGAAAGGGACGTACACGCATTGCTTGATTTATTTACCATAGAAAACGAAAGTGAAGTAGTAACTTTCGTGCATGAAATGTTCAAAGAATATCTCATTGCAAAGGACTTTGTTGATAGAATATTGGAAGAAAAGGAATACGACCACCTCCTTGACCGTACCTTCAACAAGGAAATAAACGCATTTATTACCGACCTATTTGAAGAAGAAGGTGCAGACGATATTTGCGATTTACTTATGGAAAAATATGAAGAAATTGAGGAGACGGACTACGTAAAGGTACTTTCTCTATTCAATCATTTACATCGTTTGAATAGGTTTAAGAGAGTGGCAAAATTCGTTAGAGATATTTCTGAAGAAACCGATGACGTTGCAATGCGTATACTTTGTCTACATTCCCTTCTTGCTTGTGGTGATGAAAGAGATGAACAAAAATACTACGAAGAGTTCATAAAGGACGAAAGATTTGCCTTGCTCAACTGTGGTATGGCGCTTAGATACTATAACGATGATAGAACGGACATAGAAATTCCATACTATGACGACGGCGAACTTAGTTGGCGCAAGTGTTTCGTATCCTACAAAGCACATCTACTTAACGAAAACAAATTGAAGCATTACTATCGCATAAGAAGGATAAACATTTTGTCTGCAAAGAAGTTTATTGAAGTCAGAAAGGAATGTGACCAAGAAGTTAAAGATTTCTACGCAAGCGTAGAGCCTATGCTCAAAAGAGACGATAGTGAATTCGGAGCGTTAGTGCTTAGTGCATACTACGAGTTAATGGAAACCATCAATAAATACGCCTTATGATTTACACCACCAAAGAAATTAAAAATTTCATAGAGCGTTCGGTTGGGGGAAAGGATATTCTTTTCAAAAAACTCAACGCAACGGGAAATATGACTGCGCGCCTTGAAGACGGGGGAAACGATACTTTGCTACTCGTTGAAGTTGACGGCAAAGAGTACGTCCTAAAGATGAAGTCAAAAGCATTTGACCATAACGTTTGTGGCGCGATGAATTGGCACGATACCGATGAGTTTAGAAGGAGTTTTGAAAAGGGGAAATCCATTTTTTACATAAGGGGCAGTTACGATAGGGAAGGTAAGATATATAAAGCCTTTAGTTCACTAAAAGAAAATCTTCCCATAATCTACGGCTCGGAAAGCGATGACACGCGTTCCATAATTCTAATGGAAAAACTACCTATTTCAAGGGTAACTAAGGACGTGGAAATTGCAAGACTTTTGAAAAAATGGCACGCGCAATACCCACTAAAAGAAGATGCAGAAAGGTTAGGCGCAAACGTACACACCCAAAATGACTACGAAAACGCAACCGAACTTTCTCTAAAACTCTTTGAACTTATTGAAGAGTGCTATCCCGATTTCCCTGCTAAGATAATAAAAACGGGTAGGGAATACGTGCAAAATTATGCTGAAAACTATCTTAAAGGAAGGGCTTTCCCGTCTACGCTTTGTCACGGAGATTTAACGATAAACAACCTAACGACAGATGGTGAAATTATACTTTACGACCTTGAACTTGCAACGTACTCCAACCCGGAGTTTGACCTAATTTCCTATCTCGTTCATTATCCAACGCAATTAACGAATGAAATAGTTGAAAGGTTTTTGAGCGCGTACTACGACGGCAAGATAAACGAAGAGGCGCTAAAGCACAATCTTCTTACCTATCTATGCACACGTTTCCACGCAATGATGATGATAACGAAAAAACTCCATATGCCGTATATGGAGCAGTCTATAAAAAACTATATTTTCTTGTTTGATTATTTTAAGGTGTGATTAATAATTTCAGTTGAACTTACCCCTTCGGTGTAGGGTACGGCTTGATGCTTTAAGTTCAATTCTTCAAAAACGGAAAGTATTTCTTTTGTTAGTGGAAAGTCCGTTGAGTAATAAAACTCGGTGGGCTTAATTTTATATAGTGCGTTTATGGGGTAGCACCAAAGGACTTCTTTACTATCAACCCCAAATTTTTCCTTGTAAAAAGAAAAATCTCCCTTTTCATTTACCAAGAAAGAATAGCCGTCTTTAAGAGCCTCGTCCACCTTATTAAGGCGAGTTTCATTGCAGTTTACAGGCCTATCTTCTCCCTTTGTTGCTCTTACGTACTCATCGGGTAAAACGCCTATCGCAATAGGGCAAGTGGTAAGTTTAGCAACCTTTTCAAAGAAATTTAGATGCCCATAATGTAAAATATCAAAACAACCAAAGGCGATAGCCAACCCGCCTTTAGATGCTTTTATTTCTCTTAGTTCTTGGTAATTTTTCTTCATAAGCCACCAAACGTATTATACCACATCTTTTTTCAATGTCTATACTAAAATAAAAAAAGTATTGAGTTTACTATAAAACTTGTTTATAATGTTAGTATCAATATTTTGGGGCATATTATGGTAGAAGCAATTATTACCTTGTGTTTAATTTATATGGCATTCCTAACGCTAAGTTTTGTTATAAAACTTGCTATGGGGGATAGAGAAAGCCGTTTGCATCTCGTTAAAGGTTATGCAAAGGGAAGGTT